>JAJXSZ010000140.1 GCA_021784255.1 Pseudomonadota bacterium
CGCCGCCACCTTCGCCGCGCATGGCGTGGTGTTCCGCACCGGCCGCTCCGCGGTCGCGGTCGCCCCGGACGGCGCGGGAAGCCGCGTCACCCTGGACGACGGCGCGGTGCTGGAGGCCGATCTGCTGCTGGTGGCAACCGGCGTGCGCGCCGATCTCGGCTATCTCGCCGGCGCCGCCATCGCCACCGATCGCGGCATCCTGGTCGATGCGAGGATGCAAACCAGCGCCCCGGATATCTGGGCCGCCGGCGACGTGGCCGAGGCGCCGGTGTTTCCCGGTCCCGGCACCGCGCTGGCCGGCATCCTGCCGGAAGCGGTGGCGCAAGGCCGCACGGCGGGGATGGCGATGGCGGGCGATCCCGCGCTTACGCCCTATCGCGGCAGCGTGCCGCGCAACACCTACTGTTTCTTCGGCCAGTCGGCGATCTCCGTCGGCACCGGCATCGCCGGCGCGCCGCCCGAAGGCGCCGATCTGGTCACACGGCGCGATGCGGACGCCGGCAGCTACTGGCGGATCGCGCTGAAGGACGATCGCCTGCTCGGCATCGCCGCGGTGAACCTGCCGCTCGATGCCGGCATCCTGCACGAAATGATCCTGCGGCGGGTCGATCTTGGTGCGGTCCGGGACCGGTTCCTCGATCAACCCCGCGCGACCGGGCGGATGCTGATGTCGCGGCAGTGGCGCTAGCGGGGGCACGACGATGGGCATGAGCTTCAACACGATCGCCTTCCGCTCCGAGCTTTGCGACGGCTGCGGCGACTGCATGACCGCCTGCGCGGAGGCTAAATCCGGCACGCGCGATCTTGCGCAGGCGCGGATCCGCATCCTGCCGTCGCTGGAAGCGGGCGCCGCGCCCGATCTCGCGCTGTGCCGCCAGTGCGGCACCCCCGACTGCGCCACCCATTGCCCGGCCGGCGCGCTGACGAAGAACCAGACGACCGGCGTGATCGACTGGGACGAGGACCGCTGCGTCACCTGCCTGCTGTGCACCGCCGGCTGCGCCTATGGCGGGATCGCTTACGAGGCCGCGGTCGGCCATGTGGCGAAATGCGACACCTGCGACGGCGATCCCGCCTGCGTGCGCGTCTGCCCGACCGGGGCGCTGAGCTACCGCACCGCCGCCGGGCTCTACAACACGCATGGCGCGCGCGAGGATCTGTTCGTCCCCGGCCTGGCGGCCTGCCAGGGCTGCCATTCGGAACTGCTGATCCGCCACACGCTGCGGAAAGTGGGGCCGGAGGTGGTGGTGGCCGCGCCGCCCGGCTGCATCCCCGGCATGGGCACGGTCGGCTACAACGGCCGCACCGGATCGAAGGTGCCGATCTTCCATCCGCTGCTGACCAACACCGCCTCGATGCTCGCCGGGCTGCAGCGCCAGTTCCGCCGTCAGGGCCGGGAGATCACCGCGCTCGCCCTGGCCGGCGACGGCGGCACCGCGGACGCCGGGTTCCAGTCGCTGTCGGGCGCCGCTTCGCGCAACGACCCGATCCTGTTCGTCTGCGTCGATAACGAAGGCTACATGAACACCGGCATGCAGGCCTCCGGCAGCACGCCGCAGGGGTCCTGGACCTCCACCACCCCGGTCGGCCCGGCGCTGCACGGCAAGGCGGAGGAGGCGAAGAACCTGCCGCTGGTGATGGTGATGCACAACCCGAGCTACGTCGCCACCGCCTCCACCGCCTTCCTCGAGGATTATTACGCGAAGCTGGAAAAGGCGATGGAAGCGTCGCGCACCGGCTTCGCCTATCTGCACGTCTATGCGCCCTGCCCGTCCGGCTGGCGCTTCCCGACCTCCATGACCACCGAGGTGGCCCGGCTCGGGGTCGAGACGAATTTCCATCCGCTGTGGGAGTTCACGCCAGCCGAAGGCGTGCGCTTCACCCGCCCGGTCGGCCGGCCCCGGCCGGTGACGGATTATCTCGGCGGGATCGGCAAATACCGGCACCTGTCGGCGGCGGAGATCGCGACGATCCAGGCCAAGGTGGACGAGCGGCTCGCCGCGCTGGTGCGTTTCGTCGCCGCCGCGCCGCCGCCGCCGGCTGCCCGCGCGGCGGTCGCGCCGAAGCCCGCGCCGCGGTACTATTTCAACCCGGAGGCGGAAACGATGTCGCGCGACGCGCTGGCGTCGTTGCAACTGGAACGCCTGCGCGCGACGCTGCGCCGGACCTACGACAACGTCGCCCCCTACCGGGCGAAATGCGACGCCGCCGGCGTGCGCCCCGAGGATCTGCGCAGCCTGGACGATCTCGCGCATTTCCCGTTCAGCCTGAAGACCGACCTGCGCGACGCCTATCCGTTCGGCCTGTTCGCGGTGCCGCGCGAGCAGATCATCCGCCTGCACGCTTCCTCCGGCACCACCGGGCGGCCCACCGTGGTGGGCTACACGCGCGGCGATCTGGAGAACTGGGCCGGGCTGGTGGCCCGCTGCCTGGGCACCGCCGGCGCGCGACCGGGCGACGTGCTGCACAACGCCTATGGCTACGGGCTGTTCACCGGCGGGCTCGGCTTCCACGGCGGGGCCGAGCGGCTGGGCGCCACCGTGGTGCCCGCCTCCGGCGGCGGCACCGAACGGCAGGTGGTGCTGCTGCGCGACTTCGGCGCCAGCGTGCTGTGCGCGACCCCCTCCTACGCGCTCAACCTGGCCGAGGTGGCGGAGCACGAGGGCATCGATCTCCGTTCCGGCCCGCTCCGGCTCGGCATGTTCGGCGCCGAGCCGTGGTCGGACGGCATGCGCGCCGAGCTCTCCGCGCGGCTCGGCATCACCGCGCGCGATGTCTATGGCCTGTCGGAAGTGCTGGGGCCGGGCGTCGCGGTGGAGTGCGAGGCGGAAAACGGGCTGCACGCTTGGGAGGACCATTTCATCTTCGAGACCGTCGATCCCGACACCGGCGCGCGGCTGCCGCCCGGCTCGGCGGGCGAACTGGTGATCACGACGCTCACCAAGGAAGCGCTGCCGATGATCCGCTACCGCACGCGCGACATCTCCCGCCTGGAGCTCGCGCCCTGCGCCTGCGGCCGGACCCACGCGCGGATCATGCGCATCACCGGGCGCAGCGACGACATGCTCATCATCCGCGGCGTGAACGTCTATCCGACCCAGGTGGAAGCCGCCCTGGTCGGGCTCGCCGGCGTCAGCCCGCACTACCAGCTGGTGGTCGAGCACACCGGCACGATGGATACGCTGACGGTGGAGGTGGAAGCCGATCCGCTGCTCGAATCCGGCGCCTACCGGGAGCTCTCGGGCGCCGTGTCGCACCGGATCAAGTCGCTGATCGGCATCAGCGCGGCGATCGCGGTGCGCGCGCCGGGCACGCTGCCGCGCTCGCAGGGCAAGGCCGTGCGCGTGCGCGACCTGCGGCCGAAGCGCTGAGGGAGGCACCGATGTCCGCATCCGCCGCGAAGGGCGTCCGCGAGGTCCCGAGCTTCTGCTACAACTGCGTCGCCGGCCCCGACCTGATGACGGTGCGGGTGGAAAACGGCATCGCCACCCGGATCGAACCCTGCCACCAGGCCGAGGCGATCCATCCCGGCCTGGGGCGGGTCTGCGTCAAGGCGTTCGGCCTGGTGCAGAAGACCTACAACCCGCATCGCGTGCTGACGCCGATGAAGCGGACCAATCCGCGCAAGGGGCGCAATGAGGACCCGGGCTTCGTGCCGATCTCCTGGGACGAGGCGCTCGATGCGATCGCGGCGAAGCTGAACGACATCCGCGCGCGGGGGCTGCTGAACGACGCCGGCCTGCCGCGCGTCGCCGCCACCTTCGGCCACGGCGGCACGCCGCAAAGCTACATGGGGACGTTTCCCGCCTTCCTCTCCGCCTGGGGAATGATCGACTACAGCTTCGGTTCCGGCCAGGGCGTGAAATGCGTCCATTCCGAGCATCTGTACGGGGAGTTCTGGCACCGCGGCTTCACCGTCACGTCCGATACCGTCCGCACGCGCTACCTGATCTCCTGCGGCAACAACGCGGAGGTTTCGGGCGGGGTCTGCGCGGTACGCCGGCACGCCGACGCGCGCATCCGCGGCGTGAAGCGGGTGCAGATCGAGCCGCATCTCTCGCCCACCGGCGCGTGCTCGGCCGAATGGGTGCCGATCAAGCCGAAGACCGATCCGGCGTTCCTGCTGGCGCTGATCCACGCGATGCTGTTCGAGCATCCGCGCAGCGCGCTCGACCTGCCGTTCCTGCGCGACCGCACCGCCTCGCCCTATCTGATCGGGCCGGACGGCTATTACCTGCGCGATCCCGCGAGCGGCAAGCCGCTGGTCTGGGACGAAATCACCGACCGCCCGGTGCCGTTCGATACCGCGGGCGCGCGCCTGGCGCTGGAAGGCCGCTTCACGGTGGCGGACGCCGTGACGCGCGGTCCGGACGACGAGATCCGCCCGCAGCGCGACGCCGCCGCGCGCACCGCCTTCACCGCGATGGCGGATGCGATGGCGGCCCACACCCCCGACTGGGCCGCCGGCATCTGCGACATCCCGGCCGGGACCATCCGCCGCATCGCCGCCGAATTCCTGGAAAACGCCTGCATCGGCGAGACGATCGAGATCGACGGCGAGACGCTGCCGTTCCGTCCGGTCGCGGTCACGCTCGGCAAGACCGTGAACAACGGCTGGGGCGCCTATGAATGCTGCTGGGCGCGCACCATGCTGGCCACGCTGGTGGGCGCGCTGGAAGTGCCGGGCGGCACGCTCGGCACCACGGTGCGGCTCAACAAGCCGCACGACAACCGGCTGAAAAGCGTGCAGCCGGGCGAGGACGGTTTCATGGTGGCGCATTTCAACGCCACCAGCCAGAAGGATTGGATGGCGCAGCCCACCGGGCGCAACGCGCATCGCACGCTGGTGCCGATCGTCGGCAACTCGCCCTGGGCGCAGGCGCTCGGTCCCACGCATCTCGCCTGGATGTTCGCCTCCGACGCGCCGAAGGAATGGCCCGATCCGGAACTGCCGGAGATCTGGTTCGCCTTCCGCACCAACCCCGCGATCTCGTTCTGGGACACCGCGCGGATCGGCCGGGCGATGGCGCGCATGCCGTTCATCGTGGCGTTCGCCTACACGTTCGACGAAACCAACCACATGGCCGACATCCTGCTGCCGGATGCGACCGACCTGGAAAGCACCCAGCTGATCCGCGTCGGCGGCACCAAGTTCGTCGAGCAGCACTGGGCGCATCAGGGCGTCGCGCTGCGCGCCCCGGCGGTGGAACCGCTCGGCGAGGCGCGCGACTTCACCTGGATCACCACCGAGCTCTGCCGCCGCGCCGGGCTGCTGGAACGCTACAACGCCGCACTCAACCGCGGCGCCGCGCTGGTGCCGCTGAAGGGCGAGGGCTACGATTTCAGCCTGGCCACCGATCAGGCGCACAGCGTCGAGACGATCTGGAACGCGGTCTGCCAGGCCGCCACCGCCGCGCTCAGCGAGGGCAAGGACGTCCACGACCTCGACTGGTTCAAGCAGCACGGTCACTACGTGGTGCCGTTCGACCGCGAGGACTGGTTCCTGACGCCGACCATGGTCCGCCAGGGGCTGCGCTACGAGCTGCCGTACCAGGAACGCCTGCTGCGCGTGGGCGAGGAACTGGGCCGGCGGCTGCACGAGCACGACATCCACTGGTGGGACAGCCAGCTTTCCGAATACGTGGCGATTCCCGAATGGCACGACGTGCCGGAGCGCTGGGTGGAGTCGATCCGCTCCATGGGCGCCGATCCGGCCGACTATCCGCTGTGGGGCATCACCACCAAGGTGATGCCCTACACCACCGGCAACAACGCCGGCATCCCGCTGATGCACGAGGTCAGCGCCAATCTCCGCAACCACGGCGCGGTGGTCATCAACGCAACCACGGCCGCCGGGCTCGGGATCGCCAACGGAGACTGGGTGGAGGTGCGCTCGCCGATCGGCGCCACCCAGGGCCGCGCGGCGGTGGTGCAGGGCTGCCGGCCGGACACGGTGGTGATCCCCGGCCAGTTCGACCATTGGAAGACCCCGTTCGCCAAGGACCTGCCCTTCCCGTCGCTCAACACGGTGGTGCCGCTGTCGCTGGCACTGACCGACGCGACCGGCTCGGGCGCCGATGTGGTGCGGGTTTCGGTGCGCCGGATCGCGGCCCCGGCGCAGGCAGGTGCGGCATGACCCGCTATGTGATGGTGGCGGATCTCCGCCGCTGCGTCGGCTGCCAGACCTGCACCGCCGCCTGCAAGGAAGGCAACGGCACGCCGCCCGGCGTGCAGTGGCGGCGCGTGCTCGATCTGGAAACCGGCACCTACCCGAACGTGAACCGCGTGTTCGTCCCCGTGGGGTGTCAGCACTGCGCCAATCCGCCCTGCATGGAGGTCTGCCCCTCCACCGCCACCGGGCAGCGGGCGGACGGGATCGTCACCATCGACTACGAGCTCTGCATCGGGTGCAGCTACTGCGCCATGGCCTGCCCGTACGACGCGCGCAGCATGGTCGATCACGCCGAATACGCGTTCGGCGAGCAGCCCACCGCGGTGGAAGCGACGCGGATCGGGCGGGAGCGGATCGGCGTCGCCACCAAATGCACCTTCTGCGCCGGGCGGATCGACGCCGGCACCGCGCGCGGACTGGTTCCCGGCCAGGACCCCGAGGCGACGCCGCTCTGCGTCAACTCCTGCATCTCCGGCGCGCTGCGTTTCGGCGACATCGAGGACAAGGACGGGCCGATCGCCACCCTGCTGGCGGAAAACCAGTGGTTCCGCATGCACGAAAGCGAGGGCACCGAACCCGGCTTCTACTACATCTGGGACAAGGGCGCGCTATGAGCCAGACCGTAACGTCCCGGCGCCAGCGATACTGGGACCTGCGCGCGGCGGGCAATTTCATCGGCGGCGGCACCGGGTCGGGGCTGATCGTCGTCGCGGCGATCGCCGCGGTGGCGGGCGAACCGTTCCGCCTGCCGCTTGCGCTCGGCCTTGGCTTCATCGCCGCCGGGCTGTCGCTGGTGTGGCTGGAGATCGGCAAGCCCTGGCGCGCCTTCAACGTGTTCTTCCATCCGCGCACCTCGTGGATGACGCGGGAGGGGATCGTCGCCACCGTGCTGATCCCCCTCGGCGCGATCGCGGTCGCGGCGGACAGCGTGCCGGCCGCGGTGCTCGCGGCGCTGCTGGCGGCCGGGTTCCTGTTCTGCCAGGCGCGCATCCTGCGCGCGGCGCGCGGGATTCCGGCCTGGCGCCAGGCGGAGATCGTGCCGCTGATCCTTGCGACCGGGCTGGCCGAGGGCAGCGCGGTGTTTCTGCTCGCCGGCAGCCATGCGGTGCCGTGGCTCACCCTGGCCCTGCTCGCCGTGCTGGCGCGGGAGGCGGCGTGGCTCGCCTACCGCTCGGGCCTCGGCGGCACGCCGGCGGCGGCGCGCGCGCTCGGCGTGTTCGCCACGCCGCCCGCCCGGCTGGCGCGAGCGGCGCAACTGGCCGGGCTGGCGGCGGTCGCGCTGGCGCTCGGCTTCGCGCTGCTGCTGGCGCCGGGCGCGCTCGCCGCGCCGGCCACGCTGCTGGCCTGGACGAGCGGGGTCTTGGTGGCGCTGTCGGGCTGGGGCGTGAAGGCGCTGCTGATCACGCGCGCGGCGTTCATCCGCGCCGTCGTCCTCCCCGTGGTGCCGACCCGGGGCAGCGGGGGCCGGCATGCGCGCCCGGTCTGACCGCCCCCAACCGGACGCCGCCCCCGGTTCAGCGCGCGCGCCGCGCGGCCCGGCGGGCCGGCCTGGCTTCGAGCGCGGCGCTCCAGGGGCGGCGGGCCACCAGCTTCAGCATGGTGGCGAGACTGATGGAGCGCAGCGTCGCGCCGGTC
>JAJXSZ010000141.1 GCA_021784255.1 Pseudomonadota bacterium
GCGGTGCGCTCGTCGTCACCCGCGAGGAGATCGCCCGCAGCCTGCGCCGTCCGCTGGTGCGCGTCATCGGTGCCGGCGAGGCGCCGAAATTCTCGGATGGCGGCGCGATCGACCTTACCTATACCGGCGCGCGCGCCTCCGGGGCGGCGGCCTTCGCCGAGGCTGGCGTCGCGCCCGCCGACATCCAGTACGCCTCGATCTACGACAGCTTCACCATCACCGTTCTGATCCAGCTCGAGGATCTCGGTTTTTGCGCGAAAGGCCGCGGTGGTGCCTTCGTCGCCGACGGCAACCTCATCAGCGGCGTCGGCAGGCTGCCGTTCAACACCGATGGCGGCGGGCTGTGCAACAACCATCCGGCCAATCGCGGCGGCATGACCAAGGTGATCGAGGCGGTGCGCCAGTTGCGCGGCGAGGCGCATCCCAAGGTGCAGGTGCCCGGCTGCACGCTAGCCCTCGCGCACGGGACCGGCGGGCTGATCGCGACGCGTCATGGCAGTGCGACCCTGGTCATGGAGCGGATCTGATGGCCGGGCGCACCTATCCCGATCCGGTAACGACGCCCGAGACCGGCGCCTTCTGGCAGGCAGCACAGGAGGGCCGCCTGCTCCTCAAGCGCTGCCGCGCCTGCGGCCGGTTCCACTGGTATCCGCGCGCCGTCTGCCCGCACTGCATGAGCGGCGAGACGGAGTGGGTCGAGGAGAAGGGCGAGGGCACGATCTACAGCTTCTCGGTCATGGCGCGCGCCGAGACACCGTACGCCATCGCCTATGTGGAGCTGGCCGAGGGGGTGCGGATGATGACCAACATCGTCGACTGCCCGCTGGAGGCGATCCGCATCGGCCAGGCGGTGCGCGTGCGCTTCGCGCCGACGCAGGGTGGCGGCAGGCTGCCGGTCTTCGCGCCGGCCTAGAGCCATATCCGGCCCGATAGAGTCATCCGGCCGGGTTGCCTGCTCCAGGAAACTGCGAATCCAGGGCGACTTATCCCCGGCATGCCTGAGCCGGGCAGGTTCAGTGAGATCGGAGGTCGCTCGGGGGCTCGCCGGCGGGCGGACGCTGCGCCAGCGCCCGTGCCTCGGCCGGCGCATCGGCGGGAAGTGCCAGGCCCGCCAGCACCGCGCGCGTGGCGCGCAATTGTTCCAGGAAGGCGCGGCACATCGGGCATAGCCGCAGATGCCAGCTCACGCCGATCCAGCGCCGGGCGCCCAGCCGGCGCTCCATGTAATCCGTCATCAGCTCCGAGACATCGCGGCAGGCCAGCATGAATGATCCCTCCTTGGCGTAACGCGCCGCGGCCCCATCTGTTACAACGTGTCCATGGCGACGCCAAACCGGAGGCCGGCCGAGGTGAGCGACAGCGAATTCGACGACCCGGCCTTCATCGCCCGGCTGCAGGCCGGCGAGGACGCCGCCTATCGCCGTCTCGTGCATCGCTTTCATGCCTCGATGGTCCGCGTTGCCAACGGGATCATCGGCTCGCGCGCCCAGGCCGAGGAGGTGGTGCAGGATTCCTGGGCCGCCGTTTTCACCGCGATCGCGCGCTACGAGCCGCGCACCACGCTCGCCGCCTGGCTGTTCACCATCGTCGCCAACCGCGCCCGCTCGCGCATCCGCGCCGAGGGCAGGCTCACCGGCCTGCCGGCGTCCTTCGGCGGCGCCGAGGACCGCGCCGTGCCGCTTTCCGCCTTCCAGCCGGACGGCCATTGGGTGGACGCGCCGCAGCTCTGGGAGGTGCTCGATCCGGAGCGCGAGTTCGGCGGCCGGCAGCTCTGGGCGCATGTCCAGGCGGCGATCGAACGCCTGCCGGACAGCCAGAAGGCGGTGATCGTGCTGCGCGACGTCGAGCAGCGCACGGCGGAGGAAGCCTGCGCGGTCCTCGGCATCACCGAAGCCAATCAGCGCGTGCTGCTGCACCGCGCGCGGGTGCGGGTGCGCAACGCCATCGACGCGCTGGTGGTGCCGCGCGCGCCGGCAGGGGCGGGCGGCGGTGGGCTGCGCAAGCGGGCGCTGCGGCTGCTCTGGGACTGGCTCTACCGGCCGAGAAAAGCCCGGCCCGCCTTCGCATAGGCGTCGGCGCGGGTGAGCCGGCGGACCAGCTCCGCGTCCGGCTGGTTGGTGAGCGTCGCCGGCGGGTTGCCGGCGCGCAGATGCGCCAGCGTCTCCCAGGCGGCGCGCATCGCGGCCATCGCCGGCTGATGCCCCTGCAGCGCCACCCGCACCCCGTCCTCGGCGCGCGCCTCCGCCTTGCTGCCGCCGAGGATGATGGGCAGGCCCGTGGCCTGGTGGATGGCGGCGACGTCCTCGCGCCGGCCGGCGCCGGCGAGGAACAGCGCATCGGCCCCCGCGGCGGCATAGGCGCGGCAGCGTGCCAGCGCATCCGCCGCATCGGTGGCGGCGAGCGCGGAGGTGCGCGCGACGATGACGAAGCCGGGGTCGGAGCGCGCGGCGAGCGCGGCGCGCAGCTTGCCCAGCCCCGCCTCGAGCGGCAACAAGGCGAGGCCCTGAGCGCCATAGGGCGGCGGCAGCTCGGTGTCCTCCAGCGTCATCGCCGCGATCCCCGCCGCTTCCAGTTCCACCACCGTCCGCGCCGCGCCGTGGGCGTCGCCGTAGCCGTGGTCGGCGTCCACCAGCAGCGGCGGGTTGCCCGACCCCGGTGGTGCGGCGACGGCGCGGGTGATGCGCCGGCACTGCTCGGCGAACTCGGTGAGCGTGATCGCGACCAGGTCCGGCGCGCCGAGGATCGCGAGCGAGGCGACCGAACCCGCGAACATCAGCGCCTCGAAGCCGAGATCGGCGGCGGCGCGTGCGGAGAGCGGGTCGAACACCGATCCGGGATGGATCAGGCGCGAGCCCGCCAGCAGGGCGCGGAACGCGGCGCGTGCGGCGGTTGCGCCAGGCTGATGGCTGGGCGTCGCTGGCATGGTATCTCCTCGCGTTGACATTGAAACTTTGCCCCTATTTCATTCCGCCGCAAGAAAGCCGCTCTTCCGACCCTCGATCAGGAAATTCCCCATGACCATTCGCCGCTGGATCGCCGCTGCCGCGGCCGCCTTGATGCTGCTTGCCTTCGCGCCGGGCACGCAGGCCGCGCCCAAGGATACGCTGACCATCGGCGTCGCGCAGTTCCCCTCCAGCCTCAACCCCTATATCGACTCGTTGGTGGTGCGAAACTACGTGCTGGAGTTCGCCGTCCGCCCGGTCACCGCCTTCGACCCGGCGTGGAAGAACACGTGCATGCTCTGCACCGAGGTGCCGACGCTCGCGAACGGGCTCGTCCGGATCGTCGACCTGCCGGGCGGCGGCAAGGGGATGGACGTCACCATCAAGCTCAAGCCGGACCTCAAATGGGGCGACGGCGTGCCGGTGACGAGCCGGGACCTCGAGTTCACCTGGCAGGCCGCCACCAACCCGAAGAGCGGCTTCTCCAGCCCGCATCTGTGGGGCCGGGTGAAGGGGGTGAGCATCGTCGATGCCCACACCGCCGTGCTGCACCTCGCCAAGGTGCAGAACCTCTACAATTCCTGGGACACCTTGCTGCCCGCGCATATCGAGGCGCCGATCTTCGCCAAGGGCGTTGCGGACGGCAGCTACATCAAGACCTCCGCCTACAACGCCGCGCCGACCACGCCCGGCCTGTGGGACGGGCCCTACCTGGTCAGCAAGTACCAGTCGGGCGTGGAGATCGTGCTCAAGCCCAACCCCTACTGGCCGGGCCGCAAGCCGGCGATCCGGACCATCGTCATCAAGCTGATCGAGAACACCGCGGCGCTGGAGCAGAACCTGCTTTCGGGCGACATCGACATGGTGGCCGGCGAGGGGATCGGGCTGACCATCGACCAGGCGCTGGAGCTGCAGAAGAAATATCCGAAGCGCTTCCAGTACAGTTTCCGCCCGAGCCTGACCTACGAGCACATCGACCTGCAGATCGACAACCCGATCCTGAAGGACGTGCGCGTCCGCCAGGCGCTGATCTACGCCGTCAACCGCAAGCTGATGGTGGACAAGCTGTTCGGCGGCATGCAACCGGTGGCCGATACCTGGGTCAACCCGCTCGACCAGTATCATACCGATAACGTCATGAAGTATCCCTACGACCGGAAGCAGGCCGCAGCCCTGCTGAAGGCGGCCGGCTGGACACCGGGCGCCGGCGGGATCTGCCACGACGCCAAGGGCCAGCCGCTGGAGCTGACGCTGATGACGACCTCGGGCAACCGCCTGCGCGAGCTGCAGGAGCAGGTGCTGCAGAGCATGTGGAAGCAGGCCTGCATCAAGGTCGACATCAAGAACGAGCCGCCGCGCACGCTGTTCGGCACCACGGTCAAGCATCGTTCCTATACCGGCATGGTGATGTACGCCTGGTCGTCCAACCCCGGCGACAGCCCGCGCCAGACGCTCTCCTGCGGCGAGATCGGGACGGCGGCGAACCACTGGACGGGCGACAACGCGATCGCCTTCTGCGACCGGCGGATGGACGCGGACATCAGCGCCGCCGAGACCGAGCTCGATCCCGCGAAGCTGAAGGCGACCTGGGTGGACATGCAGCAGATCTATGCCCGGGCCGCGCGCGTGATCCCGCTGTTCTTCCGCGCCGACGAGCACGTCTATCCGCTCGGCCTCAAGGGCTACACGCCGACGGGTCATGGCGACATGACGCCGCTCTGGGCCGAGAACTGGCACTTCTGAGGATGGCGCTGCTGGCGCGGCCCGCGCGTTGACGCCGCTGCTCGAGGTTGCGGACCTTCGGGTCTGCTTCCCCGTGCGCGGAGCCGCGCGCGGGCAAGCGCGCGACGTCGTCGCTGGCATCGGCTACGCGATCGGCGAGGGGCGCACGCTCGGCGTCGTCGGCGAAAGCGGTTGCGGCAAGTCGATGACGGCGCTGGCGCTGATGGGGCTGGTGCCGCCGCCGGGCCGCAGCACCGGCACGCTGAACTTCGCCGGCCACGACCTCAACGCGCAAAGCCCCGAGGCCTGGCGGCGCACCCGTGGCGGGCAGATCGCCATGATCTTCCAGGAGCCGATGACCGCGCTCAACCCGGTGATGCCGGTCGGCCACCAGATCGCCGAGGTGATGGTGCTGCACCGCGGCATGTCCTGGCCGGAGGGCGAGCAGCACGCCGTGGGCATGCTCGAGGCGGTCGGGATCAACTCGCCCGCGGAACGGGCGCGCGCCTATCCGCACCAGCTCTCCGGCGGCATGCGCCAGCGGGCGATGATCGCGATGGCGCTGGCCGGCGAGCCGAGGCTGCTGATCGCCGACGAGCCGACGACGGCGCTCGACGTCACCATCCAGGCCCAGATCGTCGATCTGATGCGCGAGCTGCAGGAGCGCATCGGCATGGCCATCCAGTTCATCAGCCACAACCTTGCCGTGGTCTCGGAAATCGCGCACGACATCATCGTGATGTATGCCGGGCGCATCGTCGAGGCGGCGCCGGCCGAGCAGCTCTTCGCCGATCCGCGCCACCCCTACACCAGGGGCCTGATCGCGACGCTGCCGGACTTCGAGCACCGGTTGGCGCGGCTGCCGGTGATCCCCGGCGTCGTCGCCAGTGCCGAGGCCGGGGCCGGGGGTTGCCGCTTCGCCGATCGCTGCGCCCTGGCGGACGCCGGCTGCCGCGCCGCGGAGCCGCCGGCGCGCGAGCTGCAGCCCGGCCATTGCGTTGCCTGCTTCAAGGCCGCGCCGTGACGCCGCTCGTCGAACTGCAGGACATCAGTGTCCGTTTCGAGATCGGCGCGGGCGGGCTGTTCGGCCGCGCTCGCCGGACGCTCGCGGCCGCCGAGCGCGTTTGCCTGGCGGTCGGCGAGGGCGAGACGCTGGCGCTGGTGGGCGAGAGCGGCAGCGGCAAATCCACGCTCGGCAACGTCGTCGCCGGCCTGCAGGCGCCGAGCGCGGGATCGTTGCGATTCCGTGGCAGGCTGCTGGACGCGGCGACCTGGCGCGAGGCACGCCGCGCGATTCAGATCGTATTCCAGGACCCGTTCGGCGCGCTCGATCCGCGCATGCCGGTCTCGGAGATCATCGTCGAGCCGCTGCGCATCCAGGGCAGCTTCAGTGCCGCCGAGCGAGCCGCGCGCGCGGCCGCATTGGTCGAGCAGGTCGGCCTGCCGAAGGACGCGCTCAACCGCTATCCGCACGAGTTCTCCGGCGGCCAGCGCCAGCGTATCGCCATCGCCCGCGCCCTCTCGCCGCGCCCGGCGCTGATCGTCGCCGACGAGCCGCTGTCGGCGCTCGACGTCTCGATCCAGTCGCAGGTGCTCAACCTGATGAAGGAGTTGCAGGAGCGTAACGGCCTCGCCTACCTGTTCATCAGCCACGACCTCGCGGTGGTGCACCATCTGGTGGACCGCGTGGCGGTGCTCTATCTCGGCCGGCTGGTGGAGGTGGCGACCCGCGAGGCGCTTTTCGCGCATCCGCAGCACCCCTACACGCGCGCGCTGCTCGACAGCGTGCCGCGGATCGGCCGCCGGCGGCCCCGCGGCCGGACGATCGGCGGTGAGATGCCAAGCCCGCTCGCCCCGCCGCCGGGCTGCGTGTTCCACCCGCGCTGCCCGAAGGCGCAGGCGCGCTGCCGCGCCGAGGTGCCGGCGCTCGACGAAACCGGGCCCGGCCAGCGCGCCGCGTGCCATTTTCCGGGCTGATGCGATGACCTCCTATCTCGGCCGCCGCGTCCTCCAGAGCCTGCTCGTGCTGCTGGTGATGTCGTTCGTCATCTACGGGCTGATCGGGCTGATGCCGGGCGATCCGCTCGACATCATGCTCGCCTCGACGCCGGGGCTGACGCCGCAGGCGGTGGCGCGGCTGCGCGCGATCTACGGCCTCGATCAGCCGCTGGTGCTGCGCTACTGGCACTGGCTGATCGCCGCGCTGCACGGCAATCTCGGCTATTCGCGGCTGCACTCGGTGCCGGTGATGGCGGTGCTGCTGCCGGCGCTGTGGCAGACGACGAAGCTGATGACCGCGAGCTTCGTCGTCAGCGTGGCCGGCGCGTTCGGGCTCGGCATCGTCGCCGCGCGCCGTCCAGGCGGCGTCGCCGACGGGCTGATCGGGCTGCTTGCCTTCGGCGGCATGTCGGTGCCGGTGTTCTGGCTGGCGCTGATGATGATCCTGGTCTTCGCGGTGCAACTGCACTGGCTGCCGGCGAGCGGCATCAGCACCGTCGGCGAGGGCGGCCTGCTCGACGTGCTGCGCCATCTCGTGCTGCCGGTGGTCACGCTGTCGCTGGCGACGATGGGCGGCTTCATCCGCTATGTGCGCGCCAGCATGATCGAGACGCTGCGCATGGACCATGTCCGCACCGCGCGCGCCAAGGGCGCCTCGGAGCGGCGCGTGGTGCTGGTGCACGCCTTCCGCAACGCGCTCATTCCGGTGGTGACGATCATGGCGCTGTCGTTCGGCACGCTGTTCAACGGCGCGCTGATCACCGAGACGATGTATGCCCAGCCGGGCATGGGCAAGATGATCTACGATGCGATCCAGGGCAACGACTTCAACCTCGCGCTCTCGGGCCTGCTGTTCGCGACCATGGTGACGCTGCTGAGCAACCTGGTGGCGGACCTTGCCTATGGCTGGCTCGATCCGCGGATCGCCCTGAAATGATGCGGCCCATCGCAGCGAGGCGGCGATGAGCGCCACCGCCACCGGGGCCGCAGCTGCGCGCACGGACCAGCCGGTCGGCGTCTGGGGCCTGCGCTGGCGCCGCCTGCGCCGCCATCGGGCCGGCATGGTCGCGCTCGGCGTGCTCGCGCTGCTGGCGCTGTTCGTGCTCGCCG
>JAJXSZ010000004.1 GCA_021784255.1 Pseudomonadota bacterium
GATGCCTCGGAACTTCATGCGCTTGTATTTGCCGCACAAGCACTCGTAGTCCTTGATCGGCCCGAAGATGCGCGCGCAGAACAGCCCATCCCGCTCCGGCTTGAAGGTGCGGTAGTTGATCGTCTCCGGCTTCTTGATCTCGCCATACGACCAGGAGCGGATCTGCTCCGGCGAAGCGATCTGGATCCTGATCTGATCGAAGCTCAGGCTCGGGCCGGTCTGGCCCAGGATCTTCATCAGCTCGTTCATCCTGTCTTCCTTTCCAGAGGAAGGTCCGGGGCGTTGCCCCGGCACCCGTCCCAAGGGAGCCTCACCAGGAGCCCCGCCATCGCGGCGGGGACCCTTGGAAACCAATGACTAGGCGGCCTTGTTGTCGAGCTCGACGTTGAGGCCGAGGGACTTCAGCTCCTTGACGAGAACATTGAAGCTCTCCGGAATACCGGCTTCGAAATTATCCTGCTCGCGCACGATCGCCTCGTAGACCTTGGTGCGGCCGGACACGTCGTCCGACTTCACCGTCAGCATCTCCTGCAGCGTATAGGCCGCGCCATACGCCTCGAGCGCCCACACCTCCATCTCGCCGAAGCGCTGGCCGCCGAACTGCGCCTTGCCGCCCAGCGGCTGCTGGGTGACGAGCGAGTATGGCCCGATCGAACGCGCATGGATCTTGTCGTCGACCAGGTGATGCAGCTTCAGCATGTAGATGTAGCCGACCGTCACCTTGCGCTCGAACGGCTCACCGGTGCGGCCATCGACCAGCGTCACCTGGCCCGACGTATCGAGCCCGGCGCGTGCCAGCATGCCTTCGATATCGGCCATGCGGGCGCCGTCGAACACCGGCGTCGCGATCGGCACGCCCTTGCGGAGGTTCTCGCACAGCTCGAGCAGCTGGGCGTCCTCCAGGTCGGCGATCGCCTCGCCATAGACGTCCTTGCCGTAGATCTCCTCGAGCGTGCGCAGCAGTTCGGCGCGTGCCGAGCCCTTGCGCCGGTACGCTTCGACCTGCTCGCCGATCTGCCGGCCGATCGCGGCACACGCCCAGCCGAGATGCGTCTCGAGAATCTGCCCCACGTTCATGCGCGACGGCACACCCAGCGGGTTGAGCACGAGATCGACCGGCGTGCCGTCCGCGAGGAACGGCATGTCTTCCATCGGCACCACGCGCGAAACGACGCCCTTGTTGCCATGGCGCCCGGCCATCTTGTCGCCGGGCTGCAGCTTGCGCTTCACCGCCACGAAGACCTTGACCATCTTCATCACGCCAGGCGGCAGTTCGTCGCCACGCTGCAGCTTCTCGACCTTGCTCTCGAAGCGCGCCTGGATACGCCCGACCGCGGCATCGAACTCGCGCTTGAGCGTCTCGATCTCCGCCGTCACCCGGTCGTCCTGCACGACGATGTGCCGCCAGCTGCCCTTCGGATGCTCCGCCAGCAGCTCCTCGGTCAGCACCGTGCCGGACTTGATGCCCTTGAATCCACCCCCTGCCTTCTGGCCGAGCAGCTTCTCGCCAAGGCGGTTGAGGAAGCTGCGCTCCTGGATCGCGCGCTCGTCGTCACGGTCCTTGGCCAGCCGCTCGATCTCCGCGCGCTCGATCGCCATCGCGCGTTCGTCCTTGTCCACGCCGCGGCGCGAGAAGACCCGCACATCGACGATGGTACCCGTCACGCCCGGCGGCAGCTTGAGCGAGGTGTCGCGGACGTCCGAAGCCTTCTCGCCGAAGATCGCGCGCAGCAACTTCTCTTCCGGCGTCATCGGGCTCTCGCCCTTGGGCGTCACCTTGCCCACGAGGATGTCGCCGGGGTTCACTTCGGCGCCGATATAAACGATGCCCGCTTCGTCGAGGTTCTTCAGCGCCTCCTCGCCGACGTTCGGGATGTCGCGGGTGATCTCCTCCTGGCCGAGCTTGGTATCGCGCGCCATCACCTCGAATTCCTCGATATGGATCGAGGTGAAAACGTCGTCGCGCGCAATCCGCTCGGAGATCAGGATCGAGTCTTCGAAATTATAGCCATTCCACGGCATGAACGCGCACAGCACGTTGCGCCCGAGCGCCAGCTCGCCGAGCTCGGTCGAAGGCCCGTCGGCGATGATGTCGCCCTCGTTCACCGCGTCGCCCACGCGCACCAGCGGCCGCTGGTTGATGCAGGTCGACTGGTTCGAGCGCATGAACTTGCGCAGCCGGTAGATATCGACGCCCTTGGTCGTGCCGTCCTCGTTGGTCGCGCGCACCACGATGCGCGCGCCGTCGATCTGATCGACCACGCCGGCGCGGCGCGCGACGATGGTTGCCCCCGAGTCACGCGCGACCGCAGCTTCCATGCCGGTGCCGACCAGCGGCGCGTCGGCACGGATCAGCGGCACCGCCTGGCGCTGCATGTTCGAGCCCATCAGCGCGCGGTTGGCGTCGTCGTTCTCGAGGAACGGGATCAGCGCCGCCGCGACCGAAACGAGCTGCTTCGGCGAGACGTCGATCGCCGTGACGTCCTCGGGCTTCACCAGGCGGAAATCGCCCTGCTGGCGCACCGAAACCAGCTCCTGCGTGAAGCGCCCGCCGGCATCCATCGGCGCGTCGGCCTGCGCGACGATGAGCTTCTCCTCCTCCATCGCCGAGAGGTAACGCGGCTCCTTCTGAACCACGCCATCCTTGACCAGCATGTACGGGGTTTCGATGAATCCGTACTTGTTGACCTTGGCGTACGTCGCGAGCGAGTTGATGAGGCCGATATTCGGCCCTTCCGGCGTCTCGATCGGGCAGATGCGGCCATAATGCGTCGGATGCACGTCGCGCACCTCGAAGCCCGCGCGCTCGCGCGTGAGACCGCCCGGCCCCAGCGCCGAGAGGCGGCGCTTGTGCGTCACCTCCGAGAGCGGGTTCGTCTGGTCCATGAACTGGCTGAGCTGGGACGAACCGAAAAACTCGCGCACCGCCGCCGCCGCCGGCTTGGCGTTGATGAGGTCGTGCGGCATCACGGTGTCGATATCGACCGAGCCCATGCGCTCGCGGATCGCGCGCTCCATGCGCAGCAGGCCGACGCGGTACTGGTTCTCCATCAACTCGCCCACCGACCGCACCCGGCGATTGCCGAGATTGTCGATGTCGTCGATCTGCCCGCGCCCGTCCTTCAGCTCGCAGAGGATGCGCACCGTCGCCAGGATGTCCTCCTTGCGCAGGACCCGCACGCTGTCATCGGTCTCGATGCCGAGGCGCATGTTCATCTTGACCCGCCCAACCGCTGAAAGATCGTAACGGTCGGCGTCGAAGAACATACCGCGGAACAGCGCCTCCGCCGTCTCCGGCGTCGGCGGCTCGCCCGGGCGCATCACGCGATACATGTCCACCAGCGCGTCCTCGCGCCCGGTGCACTTGTCGACGGCCAGCGTATTGCGGATCCACGGCCCGTTCGACTGGTCGATCGCCAGCGTCGGCAGCGTCTCGAGCCCAGCCGCCTCGAGCGAGGCGAGCTTCGCCTCGGTCAGTTCCTCGCCGGCCTCGGCCCAGATCTCGCCGGTCGCGAGGTCCACCAGGTCCTCGGCGACAAACCGCCCGACGAGGTCGGTGCGGCCGGCCAGCACCGTCTTGGTCTTTTCCGCGATCTTGCGCGCGCTGCGGGCCGTGAGCTTGGTGTCAGCGTCGGCGGCGACCTCGCCGGTCTCGGCGTCGATCAGCGGCTCGAGCAGTTTGGCGCCACGGAACGCATCCGGATCGAAAGGCCGCGCCCAGCCCTTCGGCGTGCGCGAGAACACCACCTGACCATAGAAGTGACCAAGGATCTCCTCGGCATCCATGCCGCGGATCTCGCCGATCTCCACCGGCTCGCCGCGGGCCGTGCGCGCCGCGCGCAGCGCCTCGGTCGCCTTGCTGTCGAGCGCATAGAGCAGCGTCGTGACCGGCAGCTTCCGCTTGCGGTCGACGCGGACATAGACGAGGTCCTTGCTGTCGAATTCGAAATCGAGCCACGAGCCGCGATACGGAATGACGCGCGCGGCGAAGAGATACTTGCCGGAGCTGTGCGTCTTGCCCTTATCGTGGTCGAAGAAGACGCCCGGGCTCCGGTGCATCTGGCTTACGATCACGCGCTCGGTGCCGTTGATGATGAAGGTGCCGTTCTCCGTCATCAGCGGCATGTCGCCCATGTAGACGGGCTGCTCCTTGATGTCGCGGATCGAGCGCGCGCCCGTGTCCTCATCGAGGTCCCACACGATCAGGCGCAGGATCACCTTCAGCGGCGCCGCGAACGTCAGGCCGCGCTGGATGCACTCCTCGACATCGTATTTCGGCTCCTCGAGCTCGTAGGAGACGAACTCGAGCCGGCCGCGTCCCGCGAAGTCGTCGATCGGGAACACGGAGGTGAACACCTCCTGCAGGCCGGTCTTGGTGCGGCTGTCCGGCGCCGTGTGCATCTGCAGAAACGCCTCGTAGGAGGCGCGCTGCACGTCGATGAGGTTGGGCATCGCCACCACTTCGGGGATGCGCCCGAAGGATTTGCGGATACGCTTGCGTCCCGTGAAAGACCGCGAAATCGCGTTCATGCCAGCTCCGGATCAGTCGTTGTCGCCCTGCGCGGGGCGGGAGTAGTGCGTCGTGCAGCCATTCCATCGCCTTCCCTGCCCCCGCCGCAGGCGGGATCTTCCAGGTCGGGCATGTCTCAGTCAGCCACGGCAGTATCCCGGATGCGCTTTGCCGCAACGGGGATCGGGGCGGAAGTGGCAGCCACTTCCGCCCACGATCCTGTCAGCTCGGCAAAACCGCGCCCGTATCGTCTCGTCAGCTCCCGTCTTGCTTGATCGTACCGATCACTTGATCTCGACGGTGGCGCCCTGCTCCTCGAGCACCTTCTTGATCTTCGCCGCCTCGTCCTTGTTCACGCCTTCCTTCACCGTCTTCGGGGCGCCTTCGACGAGATCCTTGGCTTCCTTCAGACCGAGACCGGTGATGGTGCGGATCTCTTTGATGACGTTGATCTTCTTGTCACCGGAGCTGGCGAGGATCACGGTAAACTCGGTCTGCTCCTCGGCCGCCGCTGCGGCCGGCCCGCCGGCTGCCGGCGCCGCCGCCGCCACCGCGACCGGTGCCGCAGCCGAAACGCCCCACTTGTCTTCCAGCATCTTCGCCAGCTCGGCGGCCTCGAGCACGGTCAGGCTCGACAGCTCGTCCACGATCTTCGAAAGGTCAGCCATTGTCTTATCCTTTTAGATGTCGTCCGGTTGGGTCCGCCGCAAGCCCCACCGCGGGGCAGGCGGCCGTGATGTTCGGCTAGGCCGCGTCGCGGCTGGCATGGGCTGCCAGGAGCCTGGCGAGCTGTCCGCCCGGCGCCTGCATGAGCCCGGCCAGCTTTGTTGCCGGGGCGAGGATCAGCCCCAGCAGCTTGGCGCGCAGCGCATCGAGCGACGGCAGCTCGGACAACGCCTTGATCCCCGACGCATCGAGCGTCTGGGATCCGAGCGCTCCTCCGAGCACCTCGAACTTCTCGTTCAGCCTGGCGAACTCGACGGCGGTCTTCGCCACAGCCACCGGGTCCACCGACCACGCCAGCGCGGTCGGTCCCTTCAGCAGCGGCGCGATGCCCTCGAACTTGGTCCCCTCCAGCGCGCGGGTGGCCAGCCGGTTCTTCGCGACTTTGTAGTTCACGCCAGCCGCCCGCATGCGCCGACGCAGATCCGTCACTTCGGCGACCGTGAGCCCGCTGTTGCGGGTCACGACGACCATCGACGTATCGGCGAAGACACCGGCGAGGGAGGCGACGAACTCTCGCTTCTCCGTACGGTCCAAAGCCCGTCTCCATCGCTGGCCTGGCGCGTTTGGACCGCGCGAGGCCGGGTTGCACCAACGGGGCCGAGGCCCCGGTTCGCCTGCCCGTGAGCCGAACCCGGACGCCACAAGGCGCTGGGCTCCACCCATCTCCCGGATGCGGGGCCTCGCCCCATTACCCCTCCCCACGGACGAACCAGGGGCGGGACAGCCGGTCTCGGACAGGTCGGGGGCTTGCGCCCCCTGCCCGCCGGCTTCGTGGGAAGCCGGCGTATTCCGCAGCCTCAGTGCAGCGAGGTGATATCCACCCGCACGCCGGGCCCCATCGTCGAGGACAGCGCGACCTTCTGCACGTAGTTGCCCTTGGCCCCCGCGGGCTTGGCCTTGATGATCGCGTCGGCGAAGGCGCGCGCGTTCTCCACCAGCTTCTCCGCCGGGAAGCTCGCCTTGCCGATGCCGGCATGCACGATCCCCGCCTTTTCGGCGCGGAACTCGACCTGCCCGGCCTTCGCCGCCGTGATCGCACCCTTCACGTCCATGGTGACGGTGCCGAGACGCGGGTTCGGCATCAGGCCGCGCGGGCCCAGGATCTTACCGAGCTTGCCCACCACGCCCATCATGTCCGGGGTGGCGATGCAACGGTCGAAGTCGATCGTGCCGGCCTGCACCTTCTCGGCCAGGTCATCGGCACCGACCACGTCCGCGCCGGCAGCCAGCGCCTCCTCGGCCTTGGCGCCGCGGGCGAACACGCCCACGCGCAGCGTCTTGCCGGTGCCGTGCGGCAGCCCGACGAGGCCGCGCACCATCTGGTCGGCGTGGCGCGGATCGATGCCGAGATTCATCGCGATCTCGACGGTCTCGTCGAACTTCGCCCGGGCGTTCTGCTTCACCAGGCCCACGGCGTCGGTGAGCGAATAAGCCTTGGAGACATCGACGGTCTTGCGGGCAGCGGTGAGGCGCTTGTCCTTGGCCATGGTCAGCCCTCCACCACGGCGAGGCCCATCGAGCGGGCCGATCCGGCGAGCATGCGAACCGCCGCCTCGGTGTCATTGGCGTTCATGTCGACCATCTTCTGCTTGGCGATCTCGCGCAGCTGCGCGGTGGTGACGCTGCCCACCGTCGCGCCCTTGCCGGGGCTGGTCGAGCCCTTTTCCAGCTTCGCCGCCTTCTTGATGAAGTACGTGTTCGGCGGTGTCTTGGTGATGAAGCTGAAGGTGCGGTCGGCATAGGCCGTGATCACCACCGGGATCGGCATCCCCGGCTCCAGCGCCTGCGTCGCGGCGTTGAATTCCTTCACGAACGCCATGATGTTGAGGCCGCGCTGGCCGAGGGCGGGGCCCACCGGCGGCGACGGGTTGGCCTTGCCGGCCGGAATTTGCAGCTTGATGTAGCCGACGATCTTCTTCGCCATCGCACCCTCGTGTTGTCAGCCTCTGTCGCCTAGCCTCAGTCCCGAGGGACCGCGGTGCATGCGACCTGGGCGATGCCACGTACCCTGGGGGATGCCGAGGGGCCGCAGAACATCGCCCGGAAGTCTCCCGCGTTCCGGTTGAAGCGCGCCCCTTACTCCCGCGGCGGCCCGCTTGTCGAGTCTTACATCAGGTGCAGATCCGCGGCCGGCACATAGCCGACCTGTCCCCCCACCTCGATCTCCGCCCACTGGACCAGCCGGTTCCAGACCATGCGCCGGACGATGACACGATCGCCGCTGTGCAGGGCCATGACCAGCGCCGCGCTGCGGTCCGCGCGGGCATAGACCAGCGCGGAGTCGACGTGCACCAGGCCGACGACCCCGCTGGCCAGGTCGCTGGTGATCGAGGCACCGGAGGGCGTCGGCGACGATCCGAGCCAGACATAGGCCGCGCCCGCGATGGCCACGACCAGCCCCAGGATGCCCAGCAGCCTGCCCATCTGGGCGCTCGCGCGCGCCTTGGTCAGCGCCTGGCGCAGGCCGGCCCCTTCCAGCAGCAGCTTGTCGCGCTCCCGGCGCATGGCCCTGTAGGCATCTTCCAGCGCCCGGTTATCGGAGCTCTGCGCGGTGCCGCGCATGACGATGTCGCGCAGGTCGCCACCGGTGAGGCCCATGCGCACGGCAAGCTGCCCGACGGCGCGGCCCGCCGCCTCGGCCTCGCCCGAGTCGCTGGCGAGCAGCGCCACCCGGCTGGCCAGGCGCTCCGCTTCGTCTTCGTTCATATCGTTGCCAGCTTAGTCACAGGCCGGGCGGTTGTCGCCTGCGCGCCTCGCATAGCGTAGAAACCTGACATGCAGAGTCTGCTTCGCCGCGCCTCCCCGGGCTTCATCGCCGGTGCCATCGCCGTTCTCACCTTCCAGCAGGGCGCCTGGGCGCTGCTGCACATCGTCCACCGCATGCCGCCGGCCTACCCGATGGGCCCCGTTGCGCCCCTGGGCGTCCCGCGCGTCTTCGACCTCGCTTTCTGGGGCGGCGTGTGGGGCGCTGGATTCGCCCTCGTGGTGCGCCGGCCGGACTGGAAGACGGGGCTCGTCGCCGGCGTGGTATCGGTTGCGGTCACCCTCTTCATCGTCACCCCGCTCGAAGGCGGCAGCGCCGCCGTCGGCCTGCATCCCGCGGCCTGGCTGCTGCCGCTCGCCCTGAACCTGCCCTGGGGCGCCGGCCTCGGCCTGATCCTCGCGGGGATGACCCGTGGCTAGAGCCAGATCTGCCCCGATGGAATCATCGGGCCGGATTTGGCGCTTCAGACCACCAGCTCGATCAGGAACGGCCCCTTCCGCGCGACGCTGGCAGCCAGCAGGTCGTTGAACCGGCTCATCGTCTCCGCCCGCGCGCCCTCCACTCCCATGCCCGCGGCAAGCTTCGGCCAGTCGAGATCCGGATGGCCGAGATCCAACATGTCGAGCGCGGTGCGGCCGGGATTGGCGCCGACATTGGCGAGCTCGTGCAGCAGGATCGCATATTTCCGGTTGGACAGGATCACGGTGGTGACATCCAGCCGCTCGCGCGCCTGGGTCCACAGCGCCTGCAGTGTGTACATGGCCGAGCCATCGGCCTCGAGATTGACCACGCGCCGCCCCTTGCCCGCGATCGCCGCACCGGTGGCGAGCGGCATGCCGCAGCCGATGGCGCCGCCGGTGATCTGCAGCCAGTCATGGGGTGCCGCGCCATGCATGCCGGAGAAGAAGGCACGCCCGACGGTCACGCTCTCATCGGCAATGATCGCCTGTTCCGGCAGCAGGGCGGCGACCGATTGAGCGATGCTCTCGCTGCTGACCGCGCCCGTCGCCGGCGTCGGCTTCTCCAGCGTGGGAGCGCCGACCGGCTTCGCGCCCACGGCCGCGGCGAGCGCGGCGAGGCAAGCGGGCAGGTCGTGCTCCGGCCGCGCCATCACCTGCACCTCCGTCCCCGGAGCCGTCAGCACGCCGGGCTTGCCGGGATAGGCGAAGAACCCGACCGGCGGCCTGGCGCCGACCAGGATCACCAGCTTGTAGGGCGCCAGCGCCTTGACCGCCTGGTCCACCGGGTAGGGGATCCGCTCGACCGGGTGCCGCCCGCGCCCGTGTTCGATGCGCGCGTTCGAGCCCTGGGCCATGATCGTCGCCCCGGTCGCAGCGGCGATACCGGCGGCCAGCGCGAGCGGCGCCTCGCGCAGGGCGCTGCCGGCAAGGATGATGACCGCGGGCACGCCGCTGCGCAACGCCCGCGCCGCCGCCTCGATCGCGGTCGGCGCGGCCAGCGGCGCCGGCGGCACCGGCAGCGGCGCGCCAACCACGCCGCCCGCGTCCCAGCATGTATCGGACGGCAGGATCAGGGTGGCGATCTGGCCGGGCGAGGTGCGCGCGGCCTGCACGGCGACCGCAGCATCCGCCCCTACGTCGCGCGCATGCGACGCCGTGCGCACCCAGCCGGAAACGCCGCGCGCCCAGCCTTCGGTGTCGGCGGTGAGCGGCGCATCGAGCGGCCGGTGATAGGTCGCCTGGTCGCCGACGCAGTTGACCATCATGGTGTTGGCGCGGCGGCCGTTGTGCAGGTTGGCCATGCCGTTCGCCAACCCCGGCCCGCAATGCAGCAGCGTCGCGGCCGGCTTGTCGGCGATGCGCGCATAGCCGTCGGCGGCGCCGGTCACCACGCCCTCGAACAGGCCCAGCACGCAGCGCATGCCGGCGATCCGGTCCAGCGCCGCCACGAAGTGCATCTCCGACGTGCCGGGATTGGCGAAACACGTGTCCACGCCGCTCGCGAGCAGGGTCCGGACGAGGGATTCCGCCCCGTTCATGGTCGTCGTCGCGGCATCGTTCATGGACTTGGCACCCTTCGCCTGTTACCCGGAGCAACCTGCGCAATCACGCGCCCCAGCACAAGACGAGGGCGCGCAACCAGCCGAGGAGGAAGCGATGCCCGCCGTGCTCTACCCCGAAGTCAGGTACCCCGACGATGCCGTCGAGCGCGCCGCGTTCGGCCCCGGCGTGGAGGTGCGCATGCGCAACCTCGCCTCGCTCGCTGATCTCCCGCCGCACGACGCCGAGGACGTGGTCGGACTGATGATCATGCGCCACACCGTGACCGGCGCCGACATGGACCGCATGCCCGCGCTGAAGACCATCGTGCGGATGGGCGTGGGCTACGACAAGCTGGACCGCAAGGCGGCGGCGGCGCGCGGCATCACCATCTGCAACGTGCCCGATTACGGCACCATGGAAGTGGCGGACCACGCGCTGGCGCTGACGCTGGCGCTGCGCCGCGGCATCGTTCTCTACCACGAGACCCAGCGCGACACCCCGCGGGCCGGCTGGAAGCCGATCGAGACCCCGCTGATCCGCCGGCTCGACGTGCAGACCTTCGGCGTGCTCGGCCTCGGACGCATTGGCACCGCGGCGGCCCTGCGCGCCCGCGCCTTCGGCTTCAAGGTCGTCTTCTTCGACCCCTACCGGCCCAACGGTGCCGACCGGGCGCTCGGCGTCGAGCGCGTGCGCAGCCTTGAGGCGCTGCTGCAGCGCTCGGACGTGCTGTCGATCCACACCCCGCTGACGCCCGAGACTCGTGGCATGATCGGGGCGAAGGAACTCGCCCTGCTGCCCAAGGGCGCGATCCTGATCAACACGGCGCGCGGACCGATCGTCGATATCGACGCGCTCGAGGGCGCGCTGCGCTCCGGCGGGCTCGCTGGCGCCGGGCTCGACGTGATCCCGGTGGAACCCATCGCCGAACCCGCGCCGAAGCTGGTCGCCGCCTACCACGCGCGCGAGAAATGGCTCCAGGGGCGGCTGATCATCACGCCGCACGCCGCTTTCCACGATCCGGAGTCCTGGTATGACATCCGCGTGAAATCGGCCGAGACGATGGCGGCGGCGCTCTCCGGCAAGCCGCAGAACGTCATTGGTCCGGACGATTTCTGACGCTTGGGATTTCCGATCCTGCCAGGCCGGGGCCCGGCGGCGCGGTTGACGCGCCCCGCCCCGCGCCGCAGGGTGAACGCAGGGGAGACGGCCATGGCAGACGATGCAAAACCCTCAGTGAAGCGACTGCGCAGCCGGCGGTGGTTTGACGACCGCAACGATCCCGGCATGACCGCGCTCTACATCGAGCGCTACCTCAATTTCGGGCTGACGCGCGAGGAGCTGCAGGGCGGCAAGCCGGTCATCGGCATCGCCCAGACCGGCTCGGACCTCTCGCCCTGCAACCGCCACCATCTGGATCTCGCGGTGCGCGTGCGCGATGGCATCCGCGACGCCGGCGGCATCCCGCTCGAATTCCCCACCCACCCGATCCAGGAGACCGGCAAGCGCCCCACCGCGGCCCTCGACCGCAACCTCGCCTATCTCTCGCTGGTCGAGGTGCTGCACGGCTACCCGCTCGACGGCGTGGTGCTGACTACCGGCTGCGACAAGACGACCCCCGCCTGCCTGATGGCGGCGGCGACCGTGAACATCCCGGCGATCGTGCTGTCCGGCGGACCGATGCTGGACGGCTGGTACAAGGGCAAGCTCGCTGGTTCCGGGACCGTCGTCTGGGAGGCGCGCAAGCTGCACGCCGAGGGCAAGATCGACTGGGAGGAGTTCATGACCATGGTTGCCTCCTCCGCGCCGTCGGTGGGGCACTGCAACACCATGGGCACGGCGCTGTCGATGAACTCGCTGGCCGAAGCGCTGGGCATGTCCTTGCCCGGCTGCGCCGCCATCCCGGGCCCATACCGCGAGCGCGGGCAGATGGCCTTCGAGACGGGCCGGCGCATCGTCGGCATGGTGCGCGAGAACCTCCGCCCCTCCGACATCATGACCAAGGCCGCGTTCGAGAACGCCGTGGTCGCGGCGGCGGCGCTCGGCGCAAGCTCGAACTGCCCGATCCACATGGTCGCGATCGCGCGGCACATGGGCGTCGATCACACGCTCGATGACTGGCAGCGCCTCGGGCCGGACATTCCGCTGCTCGTCGATTGCCAGCCGGCCGGCCGCTTCCTTGGCGAGCGCTTCCACCGTGCCGGCGGCGTGCCCGCGGTGATGGCGGAGCTGCTCGCCGCCGACAAGCTGCGCGGCAACGCCATGACCGTCACCGGCCGCACGCTGGAGGAAAACCTCGCCGGGCTCGCGCCGCCCGACCGCGACGTGATCCGCGCCTACCGCGAGCCGCTCAAGCCGGCCGCCGGCTATGTCGTCCTCTCCGGCAACCTGTTCGACAACGCGGTGATGAAGACCAGCGTGATCGACGCCGAGTTCCGCGAACGTTTCCTTTCCGATCCAAGCCGGCCCAACGTGTTCGAGGGCCGCGCGGTGGTGTTCGAAGGCCCCGAGGACTACCACGCCCGCATCGAGGATCCGTCGCTCGGCATTGGCGAAGACTCGCTGCTGGTGATCCGCAATTGCGGCCCCGTCGGCTATCCGGGCAGCGCCGAGGTGGTGAACATGCAGCCGCCGGCAGCGCTGCTCAGACGCGGCATCAGCGAGCTGCCGACGATGGGGGACGGACGCCAGAGCGGCACCTCGGGCTCGCCCTCGATCCTCAATGTCTCGCCCGAAGCCGCGGTCGGCGGCGG
This sequence comes from Pseudomonadota bacterium, assembly GCA_021784255.1. Taxonomy (GTDB): domain Bacteria; phylum Pseudomonadota; class Alphaproteobacteria; order Acetobacterales; family Acetobacteraceae; genus JAJXXT01. Next base: position 12,754 of record JAJXSZ010000004.1, read on the forward strand.
GCTTGCCCTGCTCAGGACCGGCGATCGCGTGCGGATCGACCTCAACACGCGCCGGGTCGACGTGCTGCTGGCCGAAGGCGAGCTGGCGGCGCGGCGCGCCGCCTGGACGCCGCCGACGCTTGAGCACAAGACGCCGTGGGAGGAGATCTATCGCTCGATGGTGGGCCAGCTCGGTGACGGCGGCTGCCTCGAGCCCGCCACGCTCTATCTCGACATCCTCGAGACCCGCGGCGAGAGCCGCCACAACCATTGAAGGGCACGCCGTGAGTGCCCCCCTCGCCGGCAAGCGCGCCTTCGTCACCGCCGCGGCCCAGGGCATCGGCCGCGCCACCGCACTCGCCTTCGCCGAGGCCGGTGCCGAGGTGATCGCGACCGATATCGCGGCAGCCAGGCTCGCTACACTGAAGCACGCCCGGCTGCAGGTGGCGGCGCTCGATGTCCTCGACGGCGCCGCGGTGACAGCCGCCGCGAACGGCGCCGGCGCCATCGACATCCTGTTCAACTGCGCGGGCTTCGTGCACCAGGGCACCATCCTCGAAGCCAGCGAGGAGGAATGGGATTTCGGCTTCGACCTGAACGTGAAGTCGATGTTCCGGACCATTCGTGCCTTCCTGCCCGGCATGCTGGAGCGCGGGCACGGCACCATCATCAACATGGCCTCGGTGTGCAGCTCCGTGAAAGGCCTGCCGAACCGCCTGATCTACGGCGCCACCAAGGCGGCGGTGGTCGGGCTGACCAAGCAGGTTGCCGCCGATGTCGTCACCCGCGGCGTGCGCTGCAACTGCCTCTGTCCCGGCACGGTGGCAAGCCCGTCGCTGGTCGAGCGTATCGAGGCGAATGCGACCGCCGCCGGCAGCGTCGAGGCGGCACGCGCCGCCTTCATCGCCCGCCAGCCGATGGGACGGCTTGGCACGCCGGAGGAGATCGCGGCACTGGCGGTCTATCTCGCCTCCGATGCCGCCGCCTTCGTCACCGGCCAGGCGCTGGTGATAGACGGCGGCCTCACCATTTAGGCCGCGCGGCTGGGGTCCTATCGAGGGGCCGCGCATCATCCGTTCGAAGGGAAAAACGCCATGAAGCTGCTTCGTTATGGACCGCCCGGCGCCGAGCAGCCGGGAATGCTCGATCGCGACGGGAAGCTGCGCGACCTCTCGGCGCACCTCCGCGACGTCGATGGCAGCGCCATCGCGCCCGCGAGCCTCGCCCGGCTGGCCGCCATCGACCCCGCTAGCCTGCCGCTCGTCGCCAGCAGCCCGCGGCTGGGCGCCTGCGTCGCGCGACCGCTCAATTTCGTTTGCATCGGCCTCAACTATGCCGACCACGCCGCCGAGACCGGCGCCGCGATCCCCAAGGAGCCGATCGTCTTCCTGAAGTCGCTCGGAGCGTATTCCGGCCCCAACGACGATGTGAAGATCCCGCGCGGCTCCAGCAAGACGGACTGGGAAGTCGAGCTCGGCATCGTCATCGGCAGCACCGCCCGTTATGTGACGGAAGCCGCGGCGCTGGCGCATGTCGCCGGCTACTGCGTGGTCAACGACGTCAGCGAGCGCGAGTTCCAGATCGAGCGCGGCGGCACCTGGGACAAGGGCAAGGGATGCGACACGTTCGGCCCCACCGGACCGTGGCTGGTGACGAAGGACGAGGTGGCGGATCCGCAGAACCTGCGGCTGTGGACCGAGGTGGATGGCGTGCGCATGCAGGACGGCTCGACCCGGACGATGATCTTCAACGTCGTGCAGATCGTGAGCTACGTGAGCCACTTCATCACCCTGCATCCGGGCGACGTGATCGCGACCGGAACCCCGCCGGGCGTGGGCCTGGGCAAGAAGCCGACGCCGATCTTCCTCAAGCCCGGCCAGACGATGCGCCTCGGGATCGAGGGGCTGGGCGAGCAGACGCAAAAGCTGGTCGCTGCGTGAACGGCGGCGGGCGGCTCACCGCCGCCCGTGCGCTGCTGCTGCTGATCGCCCTCGCCACGCTGGCGCGGCTGGCGTTCGCCACCGCGATCGGGCTAGGCGTGGACGAAAGCTACATGGTGGCGGCGGCGCGGGTACCGGCCTGGGGCTATTTCGACCACCCACCGCTTTCCTGGTGGCTGGTCACCGCGGCGGTGCGCCTGGCGGGCAGCGAAGCAAGGCTGGTCGTCCGTGCGCCGTTCATCCTGCTGTTCGCGTTCTCGACCTGGCTGATGGCGCGCTTCACCCACGATCTCGCGGCCGGCGACGAGGAAGCGCGGCGCTGGGCCGGCGTGCGCGCCGCTCTCTGGTTTAGCCTCGCTCCCATTTTCGGCGTCGTCATGGGCAGTTGGGTGCTGCCGGACGGACCGCTGATCGTCGCCCTGCTCGGCGCCGGCGTGCTGTTCCTGCGGGCGCTGGATACCGGCAAGCTCGCCTGGTGGCTCGCCGCCGGCGCCGCGCTGGGGCTCGCTGCGGATGCGAAATATTCGGCGCTGCTGCCGGCGCTGGGCGTGCTGTTCTACCTCACCACGTTCGCCGACGGGCGCCGCTGGCTGCGCCGGCCGCATCCCTGGCTCGCGGCGGCGATGGCGCTGGCGGCTTTTGCTCCCGTGCTGTGGTGGAACGCGCACCACCACTGGGCCAGTCTGGCCTTCCAGGGCGGGCGGGTGGACGGGCATCGTTTCAACCCGCTGGGGCCGTTCCTGCTGCTCGCGAGCGGCGCGGCGTTGCTGCTGCCGTGGTCATGGTGGTGGATCCTCCGCCGCCTGCCGCGCGCTTGGCGCGACCGGCGCTGGCGCCTCTGCGCCAGCGTTGCCGCGCCGTCGGTGCTGCTGTTCGTGCTGGTCGCGCTGTTCTCGCGCGGCGTGCTCGTGCACTGGCCGGTACCGGGCTACCTGTTCCTGGTGCCGCTGCTGGGCGTGATGCCGCCGCCGCGCGAAGCGGTGTGGTTCCGGCGCAGCGCCGTCCTGCTCGGCGCGCTGGCCGTCGGCTGGGTGATCGTCGTGCATACCGGCCTGATCCCGTCCGAACGCACGCGGCTGCAGGTCGCGGACTGGCGCGGCCTGCGCCGCGGCCTCGCGGCGCGCGGCCTGCTCACGCGGCCGAACACGATCATGGCCGGAGTGAACTGGGCCGAGGCGGGCAAGGTCGCCCGGGCTCTTGGTCCGCGGACGCGCATGCTCTGCGTGAACGTCGATTGCCGGGAATTCGCTTTCTGGCCGGATGCGCTGCGGCCCGGCACGCGCAACAATTTCGGCCAGGACGTCCTGCTGATCGCGCCCGGCATGGATATCCACGACGTCAACTCGAGCTACGGCGACGTGTTCCGGCGCATCACCATTCTACCGCCGATCGCGGTCGAGGCTGGCGGAAGACGCAACATGATACCGCTCTATCTCGGTCACGATCTGCGGCAATGGCCCTGAAGCGCTGACCGGCCGGATGCCGCGCGCGAGCGCGGGGGTTGCGCGCGATGACATCATCACCACGAACGATCCGGCCACGTCGCCATCCCGGCCCGGCAAGCCCGGCGCCGGAACGGCTACATCGTCGCCCCGATGGTCCAGGGGGCGAACTCGTCGGCACCGAAATCGTATGTTTCGCTCTTCGTCCGCTCGCCGGAGGCAACCCGCAGCATTGCCTCGAAGATGCGCTCGCCACAGGCCGCGACATCCTCCTCGCCATCGGCGATGGTACCGCAATTGATGTCCATGTCCTCCTCCATGCGGCGGAACATGGGCGTGTTGGTTGCGAGCTTGATGGAGGGGGCCGGCTTGCAGCCGAACACGCTGCCGCGGCCGGTGGTGAAGCAGACGAGATTGGCTCCGCCCGCGACCTGGCCGGTGGCCGCCACCGGGTCGTAGCCCGGCGTGTCCATGAACACGAAGCCCCGCTTCGTCACTTCCTCGGCGTAGGCCACGACATCGACGAGGTTGGTGCTGCCGGCCTTGGCCATGGCACCGAGCGACTTTTCCAGGATCGTCGTGAGCCCTCCCGCCTTGTTGCCCGGCGAGGGATTGGCGTTCATCTCCGCCCCCTCGCGGCGCGTGTATTCTTCCCACCAGCGCATCAGCCCGACGAGCTTCTCGCCGACGTCCCGGCTGGTCGCGCGCCGCGTGAGCAGATGTTCCGCGCCATAGGTCTCCGGCGTCTCGGAAAGGATCACCGTGCCGCCATGGCGCACCAGGAGGTCGCTCGCCGCCCCCAGCGCCGGATTCGCGGTGATGCCGGAATAACCATCCGAGCCGCCGCATTGCAGCGCCACGGTCAGGTGCGAGGCGGGCACGCTCTCGCGCGTCACGCGATCGGCATCGGCCAGCGCTTCGCGCACGAAGGCGATGCCCGCTTGCACCGTCTTGCGCGTGCCGCCCATCTCCTGGATGTCCATGCTGCGCAGCCTTCCGGCGAGCTTTTGCTCCTGCACCAGTCCGCCGAGCTGGTTCACCTCGCAGCCGAGGCCGAGCACGATGACCGCGGCAAAGTTGGGATGGCGCGCATAGCCGCCCAGCGTGCGGCGCAGTAACGCCAGCGGCTCTTGCTGCGTCATGCCGCAGCCGGTCTTGTGGGTGAGCGCGACGACCCCGTCGACATTGGGATAGGCCGCCAGCGGGTCATCCCCGCCGAACGGCGACTTCCGGAACGCATCCGCAACAAGCTGCGCCGCATGGGCGGAACAATTCACGCTGGTGAGGATGCCGATGTAGTTGCGCGTCGCGACCCGTCCGTCCGGCCGCCGTATCCCCATGAAATGGGCCGCCCGATCAACATAGGCGGTCGGGCGTGCATCCACGCCCCAGGCATAGTCGCGGTCGAAATCGCCCATCGCGCAATTGTGGACATGCACGTGCTCGCCCGGCGCGATCGGGCGGGTCGCGAAGCCGATGATCTGCCCGTAGCGGCGGATCGCCTCGCCCGTCGCGTGCGCCCGCACCGCGACCTTGTGGCCGGGCGGGATACGCGAGGTCGTGGTCACGCCTGCGACCTCGGTTCCCGCCGGCAACGCGGCGCGGGCGATGACGACGCCGTCGCCTGCATTCAATCGGATGAACAGCGGCGGCGCCATCACAACCCCCTTACCGGATCAGGCGATACCCTTGCTGCCCTTGCGCGTCTCCGCGACCGCGGCCTTCGCTGCCGTCGCCAGCAGCCCGCTGTCATTGGAGAGGGTGACGAGGCGGAACCCCATGCCGATCGCCCGCGCGGCATAAGCCGCCCCACCGGTGTGGATCCCCGCAAAAATGCCGCGCTTGCCGCATTCCTTGAGGACCTTGTCGTAGATCTTGAGGATCTCCGGTTCCTCGCGGTCGAGCTTGGGCACGAGCCCGTAGGAAAAGCCGAGATCGGACGGGCCGATATAGACGCCGGCGATGCCCTCGACATCGAGGATGGCCTCGAGATTCTTCACCGCGCTACGGGTCTCGATCATCGGGATGCACAGCGTCTCGTCGTTGGCGACCTTCTGGTAGTTGGTCGCCTCGCCGTACATCGCCGCCCGGATCGGCCCGTTGCTGCGCGTGCCGAGCGGCGGGTACTTGCAGGCGGAGACGAAGGCCTCGGCTTCCTTCTTCGTGTTCACCATCGGGCAGATGACGCCATAGGCGCCGCCGTCGAGGACCTTGCCGATGATGCCGGGCTCGTTCCACGGCACGCGCACCATCGGCGTCACCGGGTGCGCCTGCATCGCCTGGAAACAGGCCACCATCGAGAGGTAGTCCTGCACGCCGTGCTGGAGGTCGACCGTGACCGAGTCGAAGCCGCACTGGGCCATTACTTCCGCCGAGAACCCGGACGGAATGGCGAGCCACCCGTTGACGACCGCCTTGCCCTCCGCCCAGCGTTTCTTGACGTTATTGGCCATGATGCGTTTCTCCCGAAGAAATGAGAGCCGCACGCTAGGCGCCGCACCGGGCCCGGTCAAACCTCAGGCGGCCAGAAATCCCACCGTATCGCCTTCGAGGACGGCCGCCGTCAGCGGCCCGCCGAGCGCCGCGCCGGTGTCGATGCCGATGCGGTTGGCGCGGATCGCCGGCGCCGGAACGGGCGTGTGCCCATGCACCACCACGACACCGAAATCTGCCTCCGAGGCAAGGAAGGGCTGGCGGATCGAAACCAGGTCGGCGGCGAGCTGCCGGTCCGGCGCGATCCCGGGCCGGATGCCGGCATGGACGAAGAGATAGCCGCCCGCACGATGCATCAGCGCGAGGCCGCGCAGGAAGCCGAGCGAGGCGCGCGCCATCCGCGCCGACCATTCCGCCGCCGGCACCGCCGCATCGATGCCCAGGCTGGCCAGCGTTGCGCCGCCACCCTGGTGGAGGAAATCGGTGGCCGCCGGCGCATCGCCCGCGAGCGCGTCGAGCAGCGTGCGTTCGTGGTTGCCCATCAGGTTGACCACGCCCGCCCGCCCGATCCGCCTGAGCCCGGAAAGCCGCGCCAGCACCTTCGCGGAATCCGGCCCGCGATCGATGTAGTCGCCGAGATGCACCACCGTCGCCGCGGCCACCGGCCGGCTGCGCAGATCCGCCGCGATCAGGGCATGCAGCGTGCCGAGCCGCTCGTCGAGCCCATGGATGTCGCCGACCGCATAGACCCGCTGCCCGCCCGGCATCCGGCCGGGCGACGGATGCAGACGGATGTCGTCGCTGCCAGGGGCCTGCCCGCCGGGGGACTCGAACCCCCACGCCAAAGGGCCGCGGATTTTAAGTCCGCTGCGTCTACCATTCCGCCAGGCGGGCCCAACCCTGGACAAACCGTGGCGCTTATCCCCTGGCCGCGACCTCGCAGGCAATATCGAGCGCCATGCGAATGAGCTTTTCGCTCGCCTCCGGTGTGCGGAACGCCGAATGGGCGGAGAGCGTGACGTTGGGCAGCGTCGCCAGAACGTCGCCCGGCGGCAGCGGCTCCTCGAGGAACACGTCGAGCGCCGCGTGCGCGAGGCGCCCGTCGCGCAGGGCCGCGACCATCGCCGCCTGGTCCACGACCGCCGCCCGTGCCGTGTTCACCAGGATCGCGTCGCCGCGCATCCTGGCCAAGCGCCCGGCGTCGAGAAACCCCCTCGTCTCGTCGTTGAGCAGCAGGTGGATCGACAGCACGCGGCTCTGCGCCAACAGCGTGTCGAGATCGACGAACGTCACCCCCTCGGCGGTGCGGGGCGTGCGATTCCAGGCCAGCACTTTCATGCCGATCCCGCGGGCGAGCCGCGCCATCTCCGCGGCGATGCCGCCATAACCCAGCAGGCCGAGTGTCTTGCCGGTGAGCTGCGGCCCCTCGGTGCGCGGCCACTGGCCGGCCCGCACGCCACGGTCCATCGCGGCGATGCCGCGCGCCGCGGCGAACATGAGCGCGAAGGCGTGCTCCGCGACGGCGGTATCGCCGTAGCCCTTGATGATGTGGACGCTCTGCCCCTGGGCGGCGAGTTCCTCGGGGTTCATGTAGCTGCGCGCGCCGGTGCCGAGGAAGATGATGTGCTTGAGGCCGGGGGTCCTGGCGAGTTCCGCGGTCGGCATCCGGCTGTGGTCGTCGAGCACGAAATCATAGCCTGCCAGCAGCGCCGGCAGCTCCGCCGGCGTCACGTTCTCCACGACATTGACGTCCACCGGCGGGTCCGTGGGCCGGACCACGGCCCTGAAGACCTCGGAAAGCTCCTGGCCCGCGTCGATGAAAATGCCCTTCATGCCCGCCCCTCGCTGCGTTGCGGGCCAGACTGGCCGAGGCGTTCCCGCCTCGCAAGTTCCGCGCGCACGAAGGGCACCAGCCCGCCGGCGTCGAGAATGGCGCGCATCGCCGGCGGCATCGGCGCGGCGTTGCAGACCCGGTTGCCGACGGTCACCGTTTCCGCCGCGGGATCGACCGCGATCGTCTCGCCCATGCCGATCGCCGCGACGGCCTCGGGACAGATCAGCACCGGCAGGCCGCGATTGATCGCGTTGCGATGGAAGATGCGCGCCACCGAAACCGCGACCACGGCCGCGATCCCGGCCGCCTGCAGCGCCATCGGCGCCTGCTCGCGCGAGGAGCCGCAGCCGAAATTGCGCCCCGCTACGATGATGTCGCCGCGCCGCACCCGATCGGGAAACGCCGGATCGAGCGGCGTCATGCACAGCCGCGCGAACATCGCGGTATCGCCGAAGGCAAGCGACGCCGCCGGAATGATCACGTCGGTGTCGATGTCGTCGCCATAGCGGTGCGCCGCCCCGCGCAGGATCATCCCGGTCCCTCCTCGCCCATCACCTCGGCCGGGTGCGCGAGCCTTCCCGCAACGGCGCAAGCCGCGGCGACATAGGCGTTGGCGAGGTAGATCTCGGCATCCGCTGCCCCCATGCGGCCGCGGAAATTTCGGTTGATGGTGGCAACCGCGCGCTGGCCGGCGGCGAGCACGCCCATGTGCAGCCCGGCACAGGCCCCGCAGGTCGGCGGGCCGATGATCGCACCGGCCTCCAGCAGCGTGTCGATCACGCCCTCGGCCAGCGCCGCCCGGTAGATCGCGCGTGTCGCCGGCACCGCGATCGCGGTCACGCCCGGCGCGACGCGTCGGCCCCGCAGCACGGACGCCGCCTGGCGCAGATCGGTCAAGGTGCCGTTGGAACAATTGCCGATATAGACTTGCTGGATGGCGAGCGGCCCGACCTCGCGCACCACCCGCTCGACGCTCGCGACGTTACCGGGCGAGAACGGCCGCGCGCAGAGCGGACCCACGGCGGCGAGGTCGATCGCGATCTCGCTGTCCCAAACCGCATCCGCATCGCTCCAGACATAGTGCGCCGCCACGCCCTTCGCCTCGGCCCAGGCACGCGTCGCGGCATCCGGCGGCACGAAGCAGGTCGTGGCGCTCGCCTCCACCGCCATGTTGCACAACGCCATCCGCGCCTCCATGCCCAGCGCGCCGATCCCCTCGCCGGTGAACTCGAGCGCACGGTCGAGCGAGCCGTCGCAGCCGATGCGGCCGAGCACCGCCAGGATGAGATCCTTTCCGGCAACGAAACGCCCTGGCACGCCGCGGAAATCCACCCGGATCGTCGCCGGCACCGGCAGCCAGAAGCTGCCCAGCGCCATTGCCGCCGCGATGTCCGAGGAACCCAGTCCCACGCCCAGCGCACCGAAGGCACCGGCCGTGCAGGTATGGCTGTCGGTACCGATCACGAGGCCACCGGGAGCGACGAGTCCCTGTTCCGGCAGCAGCGTGTGCTCGATACCTGCACCGGCATCGAACAGGCGCGCTCCATGGGCGGTCGCAAAGTCACGCATGCGCGCGAGGTTGGTGGCGCTCACCACGTCCTTGGCCGGCGCGATGTGGTCGTTGACCAGCACCACCGCGTCCGGGTCAGCCAGGCGCCGCGCCCCCATCGCCTCGAACTGGTCGAGCGCGATCGGCCCGGTCACATCGTGCAGCAGGACGCGATCGACCCGCGCGGTCACCACGTCGCCCGCGGCGACGTCCTGGCCGGCATGCGCGCCGATGATCTTTTCCACCGCGGTCTTTGCCACGGCCGGAGGCTTCCACGGCGCCGCGCCTCTGACAAGAGACCATGCCATCGACCGGCCAGAACCTGGCAAGCGCCCGGATGCCTGTCGCCGCCGCCTGCCGCACCCTCGCCGATCCGCTCCGGAGGCGGCGGCCCGGCCGGCTGCGCGCCGCGGACCGCCCGGGCGCAGCGAGCCGCCTGCTGTAGCCAGCTCGTCATCGTTTCTGGTACACAATGTCCGCCAAGGCGCCCTGAACGGCGAACCGAGGCGATCGCGGCGGTCTCCGGCGACTGGATGTCGCTTCTCTACGACCAGCGACATCTGCTCGCACCCCGCGCGAGGGTGCGCCGCCGGCCCCGCCGCCCGCCACCATCTGGCGGCGACACGGGCTCCCGCAGTAACCGGTCGGGGTGCCGCGTCCGCAACCCCTGGCCCGCCCCGCGCAGCGACCCGACCGCCGCGACTCCCGCCGGCCGGAACCGCGCCGTCGTCCCCCGCGCCACCCCATCGCGCGGCTGCTGCGCTGGGCGATCTATGCCGCGGTCTGGGGCAGTGTCGCCGCCGGGCTCGTGCTGCTGGCCCTGGCCTGGGACCTGCCGCCGCCATCGACCGCGCTGCGGGCGGTCCGCCGCCCCAGCCTGACGCTCGCCGACGATCGCGGCACCGTTTTCGCCACCGTCGGCGATCTGGTCGGCGCGCCGATGCGCCTGTCCCAGCTCCCCGCCTACGTGCCCGAGGCCGTGGTGGCGGTCGAGGACCGCCGTTACTGGGAACATGGCGCGCTCGATCCGATCGGCATCCTGCGCGCCATGGCGGTGGATCTCGTGCACCTGCGCATCGTCCAGGGCGGCTCGACCATCGCGCAGCAGGTCGCGAAGAACCTGTTCCTCACCAACGCCCGCACCTGGCGGCGCAAGGCGCAGGAACTGCTGCTCACGCTCTGGCTCGGGCAGCACTTCACTCGTCGCGAGATTCTCGAGATCTGGCTGAACCGCGTCTACTTCGGCGCCGGCGCCTGGGGCATCGACGCCGCCGCGCGCCTCTATTTCGGCGTCCCGGCTTCGCAGCTGTCGCTCGGGCAGGCGTCGGTGCTCGCCGGACTGCCGCGCGCTCCCTCGTACTTCTCGCCCAAGGCCAACCCCGCGGCGGCCGCGGCGCGCGGGCGCGAGGTGCTGGCCGCCATGGTGCGCGCCGGCTACATCACCCCGGCCAGGGCGCGGCGCGCGGCACGGGCGATTTTCTTCCCGCCACCCGCCGACCGGGCCGGCTGGTTTGCCGACTGGGCGGTGGAGAAGGCTCGCCAGGCACTGCCGCAGGGCACCGACGCCACCGCCGCGACGACGCTGGACGCCCCGCTGCAGGGAGTGGTGGACCGCGCCGTCGCCGCCTTCGTCGCCGGTCCCGCACGGGCCGCGAACGCGTCCGAGGTTGCCGTCGTGGTGATGGACGCCGCGACCGGCGCGGTCCGCGCGATGGTGGGTGGGCGCCCCGACCAGGTCGGCGGCTACAACCGCGCGGTGCTGGCGCGGCGCCAGGCGGGATCGACCTTCAAGCCGTTCGTATGGCTCGCGGCACTCGCGGCCGGGGTGCGGCCGGGCGACACGGTGCTCGATGCGCCGATCCGCCGCGGCAGCTGGCACCCGCACGATTTCGAGCCCCACTACCAGGGCAACGTCACGGTGGAGACTGCGCTGGCGCGGTCTCTGAACACCGCGGCGGTGCGCCTCGAGCGCCGCGCCGGCGGGCCGCAGAAGGTCATCGCCATCGCGCGCCGCCTCGGCATCGCCGACAAGCTACCCGATAACGAAACCATCGCCCTCGGTACCGGCAGCGTCGGGTTGCTCGAGATGTGCGGCGCCTATGCTGCCTTCTTCAACGGCGGCTACCGCGTGCTGCCGCATGCACTGCGCGCGCTCAGCGCCGATGGCAAGCCGGTGGCCCTGCCCTCGGACCGGCCGATCAGGGTGATCGACCCCAACCTCGCGGCGATGATGGTGCGCATGATGGCCGCTGTCGTCACGCGCGGCACCGCCCGGGCCGCCGCCCTGCCGGGCGTGCTGGTGGCAGGCAAGACCGGCACCACCGAGAATTTTCGCGACGCCTGGTTCATCGGTGCCGTCAACGGCACGATCATCGGCGTATGGACCGGCAACGACAACAACGCGCCGATGCGAGGCGTGCAGGGTGGGACCCTGCCCGCCGAGCTGTTCCACCAGATCGCGCTGGCCATGCCAGGAGCGTAACGTTACGACACAACAAGGAGCATCTTCCGTGACCGACCCCTGGAGCACATCCGCAACCGGGCTCGCTGCCGAAATTCGTGCGGGCCGCCTCTCGGCTCGCGAGGCGGTCGCCAGCACGCTGGCCCGCATCGACGCCGTGAACCCCGTCATCAACGCGCTGCCCGACGTGATGGCGGCGGAGGCCATGAACGCTGCTGCCGCCGCCGACGAGGCGCAGGCGCGCGGCGAGCGCATCGGGCCGATGCACGGCGTGCCCGTCACCATCAAGGTCAATGTCGATGTTAAGGGCCACGCCACGACCAACGGCATCGTCGCCTTGCGCAACAACATCGCCGCCGAGGACGCGCCGGTGGTGGACAACCTGCGCGCCGCCGGTGCCATCGTGGTCGGGCGCAGCAATACGCCGGCGTTTTCCTATCGCTGGTTCACCGACAACGATGTGCACGGCCGCACGCTCAACCCGTGGGACCACGCCACCACGCCAGGCGGCTCGAGCGGCGGCGCCGCAGCCGCGACGGCGACGGGTATGGGGGCCGTCGGCCACGGCAACGATATCGGCGGCTCGGTGCGTTACCCCGCCTATGCCTGCGGCATCGCCGGCCTGCGCCCCACGGCCGGACGCATCCCCGCCTATAACTCGACGATGACCGACGACCGCGGGCTCAGCAGCCAGATGATGTCGGTGCAGGGGCCGCTCGCGCGCAATATCGCCGACATCCGCCTCGCCTTCGCCGCCATGGCCCGACCCGACCCCCGCGACCCGATCTCACTGCCGGTGGCTTTCGACTTCCCGCTGCCGGCGACACCGATCAGGGTTGCGCTGTTTCGCGACGGCCGCGCCGATTCCCAGGTGGCCGGTGCGCTGGAACGCGCTGCCAAAGCACTCGCCGGTGCCGGCTTCGCGGTGGAGGAGGCGGCGCCGCCCGCCTTCGACGAGGCGCACCGCATCTGGCTCTCCTTCATCGCCAGTGACATGCGCCGCTCGATGCTGCCCGCGATCGAGACCTTTGGCGACGCGGCGATCAGGGCCAGCGCCCGGCATTTCACCGGCTCGGTACCGGAAATGTCGTGCGACGAATGCCTCGCCATGCTGGCCCGGCGCTATAGCGTCGCACGCGAGTGGTCGCTGTTCTTCACCCGCTACCCGATCCTGCTGATGCCGACGTCATGGCGCCGCCCGGTTCCCATCGACATGGACATCAAGGGGGCAGCGCTGGGCGCGGAGCTGATCGCCGCGCAATCGCCGCTGACGCCCATTGCCCTGCTCGGCCTGCCGGGGCTCGCGGTGCCCACGGGCCTCGCCGAGGGACTGCCGTCGGGTGTGCAGCTCGTCGCCGACCGGTTTCGTGAGGACCTGCTGCTGCGGGCCGGCGAGGCGATCGAGGCGGCTCACCCGCCGCTCGGCTTCCCGCCGGCGGAGCCGCCGGCCGTGCGCAGCTGACCGCAGGCGGCGAGAATGTCGCGCCCGCGCGGCGCGCGCACCGGCGCGGAGAATCCGGCGGCGTTGACGATCTCGGCGAAGCGGCCGATCGCCGCCGGGGTGCTCGTCTCGTAAGGACTGCCCGGCCAGGGATTGAACGGAATGAGGTTCACCTTGGCCGGGATGCCGGCGATGAGGCGCACCAGCGCGCGCGCTTCCGCCACCGAATCGTTGATTCCTCTCAACATCACGTATTCGAAGGTGATGCGCCGCGCGTTGGAGGCGGCGGGATAGCGGCGGCAGGCCGCGATCAGCTCCTCGATCGGATATTTACGGTTCAGCGGCACCAGTTCGTCGCGCAGATCGTTGGTCACCGCATGCAGCGAAACCGCGAGATTGACCCCGAGTTCCTCGCCGGCACGGTCCATCATCGGCACCACGCCGGAGGTCGACAGCGTGATGCGCCGGCGCGACAGCCCGATCCCTTCGCCGTCCATGACGATGCGCATCGCGGCGGCGACATTGTCATAGTTGTAGAGTGGCTCGCCCATACCCATGAGGACGATGGTCGACAGCAGCCGCGTCTCGCCCTTGGGCGACGGCCACTCGCCATAGGAGTCGCGCGCCGCCATGAACTGGCCCACGATCTCGCCCGGACCGAGATTGCGCGCGAGCACCTGCGTGCCGGTGTGGCAGAACCGGCAGGACAGCGTGCAGCCGACCTGCGAGGAGAGGCAGACCGCGCCGCGCTCCTCCTCGCGATCGGGGATATAGACCGTCTCCGCCTCGCGTCCGTCGCGGAAGCGGAACAGGAACTTGCGCGTGGCGTCGTCGCTGGTCTGCACCGCGGCAACGTCCGGCCTGGTGACGGTGAAATGTTCCGCGAGCTTCTGTTGCAGGGGCTTCGCGATCGTGGACATGCGCGCGAACTCCGTCGCCCCCTGGTGGTAGATCCAGTGCCAGAGCTGCTTGGCGCGGAACGCCGCCTCGCCGATCCCGCCGAGCGCCGCCAGAAGTTCCTCGCGTGAGAGACCGACGAGTTCCAGCCGGCCATCCGGCGCACGGGCCGGTGGCGGCGCGAAACGGGCGATCTTGGCGCGGATGCGCGCTCGCTCGGCCTCGCTCCAGTCGGCCGGCGTCGGCGTCATCGCTGTCGCGGCCTGCCCGGGCGCGCGGTCCAGCGCCGCTACCTCGGCGGACATGCCTTCACGATCGCGGTGTGCGCCGCGGTGAAGCCCTTGAGGCTGAACCGATCGGTATTCGTGCCCTTGCCGGGGTCGGGGGAGAGCGCCACCAGATCCGAGCCGCGCTCCATCGCCCCCACCATCCCCGCGCCATCGCGCGAGAAGGCGGAGTTGCCCGAGGTGTAGAAGTCCTGCTTGGTGCGATCGATCGTCACCGACACCACGGCCCCGGCGGGAAACGTGTAGCCGACGGCGATTGCCACCGCGTCGCGGATGGTCGGCCGCTCGGCGATCGACAGCACCGCCCCGCCCGGACCCTTGGCGGGTTTGCCCCCCACCAGCGGGCGGGTGAAGGCGTAGCAGACGGTCTGCCCGCCATCGACATAGGTTGCGGCCTGCCAGTCCCCGAACATGCCGATGGACTTGGCGACCGGCGCGGCGGCCGAGGCGTCGTTCGGTGCCAGCGCCGCCGCCAGGGCAAGGGCCAGCACCAGGGTCGGAATCGGGAGGATGCGCATGAGCGTGACATACTTAGCACCCAGGCGGCCGACAAGCCCGGATAACGTGACAGACTGGAGAGAAACCTTGCTTGGCATGGCGGGAACTCCTCTCTATGCCGCGACAATGACGTCTGATCGTGCCGATGCTCTGCTCGCCGAGCAATACGAGGCGCACCCCTACCCGGCCCGCGACCCGCGCGACGAGGCCAGGCGGCTGGTCGTCGGCTCGCCGGGGCATCTGCGCGAGATCGACCACTGGGTCTTCGCCGCCGGCCGCCCCCAAGCCTTACCGCTCAACGCCCTGTTCGCCGGCGGCGGCACCGGCGATGGCGCCATCATGCTGGCCGCCCAGTTGCGCGCGGCGGGCCGGCCCGGCCGCGTCACCTGGCTCGACCGCTCGGCCGCCGCGCGGCGCATCGCCGAGGCGCGCGCCGCGGCACGCGGGCTCGCCAACATCGATTTCATCGCGGCCTCCCTGCTCGACCTTCCCAAGCTCGGCCTGGGGCCGTTCGATTACATCGATTGCTGCGGCGTGCTGCACCATCTGCCCGAGCCCGCCGACGGGCTGGCGGCGCTCCTCGGCGCCCTCGCCGCCGGCGGCGGGCTCGGCCTCATGGTCTACGCACCCTACGGGCGCACCGGCGTCTACATGGTGCAGGACGCGCTGCGCCTGCTCGCACCGGAGGCCGAGCCGCTGGCCGACCGGCTGGATGCTGCCCGCCGGGTCCTGCGCCATCTGCCGCAATCCGCTTGGCTGCGCTTCAATCGCGGCTTCGCCGACCACATCACCGGCGGCGATGCCGGGCTCGCCGACCTGCTGCTCAACCCTCGCGACCGCGCCTACACGGTGGCCGGTTTGCAGGCCCTGCTCGCGGCCCAGGGGCTCGCGGTCGCGGCCTGGATCGAGCCGATGCGCTACGACCCCGACACCTATCTGCCCGACCCTCGCCTGCGGGCCCGGGCGGCGCGGCTCGACCCGGTTGGCCGTGCCGCCCTGGCGGAAGCGCTGTGCGGCAATATCGGCGTGCACGTCGTCTACGCTCACCGTGCGAGCGAGCCGCGCCCGTCGCCCAATCCCACGGACCCCGCGCGCGTGCCGGTGGCGCGCGAGATGCCGGGCGAGGAACTGGCGCGCGCCATCCAGCCGGACGGCACGCTTTCGTTCCTGTTCGACGGGCTGCGCGCGCCCCTGCCACTGCCGCCGCAGGCCGCGGCCATCCTGCGGCTGGTGGATGGCGCGCGCACCGTCGGGGATATCGGCGCGGAACTGGCCGGGCGTGGCATCGCGCCTGCGGTCTTCGCCCGCGCCTGGCGCGAGACCTTCGAGCGGCTCGTTGCGGTCAACCGCCTGCTGCTGGCGCCACCGGCCTGAACATCCTATCTCGGGGCATGCGCGCATTCCTCCCGAGCCTCATCGCTCTGATCCTGACCGTGATCCCGGCCGCCGCGGCCCCGGCAGCGGCCCCGCCCGCGGGCGCCATCGAGCTCGCCGCCCACCATGCGGTCTATGACCTGACGCTCGGCGCCGCGCGGGGCGGCGTGATCGGAGCAACGGGACGGATGACCTACGACGTGATCGATGCCTGCTCCGCCTGGGCCGTGCAGCAGCGGCTCGAACTCGCGGTCGCGAGCACGAATGGCACGATCAGCCACTCGGTCTCCAACTACACGACCTGGGAAAGCAAGGACGGCAGGACGCTGCGGTTCCGCCTGCAGGAGACGACGGACGGGCAGACCACGACCGACATCGCCGGCGAGGCGCATCTCGACCGGCCCGGCGGCCCGGGGATCGCGATCTACACGCGCCCGAAGCCCGCGCGCGTGCCGCTGCCGGCCGGCACGATCTTCCCGATGGCGCAGAACCGCGTCATCATCGCTGCGTCCGAGGCCGGTAAACGCGTGATCGCGATGCCGCTGTTCGACGGCACCAGCCCCGATGGCGCGGAGAACTCGACGGTGGCCCTGGCGACCTGGGGCACGCCGTCGCACACGACCTGGCCGGCGCTGAAGGGGCTCAAGAGCGGGCGGGTGCATATCGGCTTCTTCGATCGCACGCCGCAGGCGATGGAGCCCACGATGCAGATCGGCATGCGCTACTTCTCGAACGGTGTCGCCGACGGCATCACCATGGATTTCGGCACCTTCCTGCTGCACGGGCACCTCGTCAGCTTCACGCTGCGCCACTCGCACTGCTGAGCGGTTCGGACCATCCCAGCCTCACGACGCACGCCCGCGCGGCAGGCCGCGTCCGCGCATGACCGCCTGCTCGCCGAATTTGCCGCGCAGCGCATCGACCGCGCGCTGCGCGGCGACCCGCCGCGGCAGCGAGGGATCGGCGAGGTCCGGCGGGTCGGCCTCGGCGGCCGGCGCCAGCGGATCCGCGCCGATGCCGATGAGGCGGTAGGCCGTTCCGTCCACCGCCGGCGACAGGAGACGCCTCGCGGCATCGAACAGCCGCTCCGGCAGCCGCGTCGGCGTCGCCAGGCGCACCGCTCGGGTGCGCGTCGCAAAGCTGGCGCTGCGCAGCTTGAGCGTGACCCCGGCGGCCGCGAGATCGTTTTCCCGCAGCCGCCGCGCGACCTTCTCGCACAGGCGCCACAGCGTCGCCTCGAGTTCCTCGCGGCCGGCGAGGTCGTGCTCGAAGGTGGTCTCGGCGCTGATCGATTTCGCCTCCCGCCCCGGCTGCACCGCCCGCGCGTCTTCGCCCCGGGCGCGCGCGACCAACGCCGGCCCCTCCTCGCCCAGGCGCGCCCGTGCGGTGCGCGCGTCCAGCATCTGCAGCTGCCCGAGCGTGGTGATGCCAATCGCGGCGAGGCGCGCGGCGCCGGCGGGGCCGATTCCGGGCAGCAGGCGCACCGGCTGCGGCGCGAGATAATCCGCCGCCTCCGTGCCCAGCACCGAAAAGCCGCGCGGCTTATCCCGCCCGGCAGCCAGCTTGGCCAGGAGCCGGTTGCGCGCCAGGCCGACCGAGACGGTGATCCCGACCTCGCGCTCCACCTCGGTGGCGAAACGGGCGAGCACGACGGCCGGCGGCGCGCCGTGCAGCGCCGCCGTACCCGACAGATCGAGCGCCGCCTCGTCGATCGAGAGCACCTCGACCAACGGCGTGAGCTTGAGCATGCGCGCGCGGATATCGCGTGCCACCGCGGTATATTTGCGGAAATCCGGGGCGATCACCTCGGCGTCCGGACATAGTCGGCGCGCCTTGAACATCGGCATGGCGCTGCGCACGCCAGCCATCCGCGCCACATAGCAGGCGGCGGCGACCACGCCGCGGGTCGCCCCGCCCACGATCACCGGCCGCGAAGCCAGTTCCGGCCGGTCGCGCTTCTCCACGCTCGCGTAAAATGCATCGCAATCGACATGCGCGAGACTCAGGCTGAACAGCTCGGCATGCCGCACCACCCGCCCGCCGCACGGGCAGGGCCCGTCCTCCAGCATCCGCAAGCAGTCGCGGCACAGCGCCGGCATGATCGAAACCCTGGAGCAACCCCCGGTCGGTCTGAGCCTGACCGACGCAGGCAGACCGGAGATGAGTTGCTCTCGATGCTAAGTTT
>JAJXSZ010000142.1 GCA_021784255.1 Pseudomonadota bacterium
GCGAGGCGACGGACGGGACGCGCACGCGACTGTTCCTGCACACCAGCCCGGAATTCGCGATGAAGCGGCTGCTGGCCGCGGGATCGGGGCCGATTTTTCAGCTCGCCCGGGTGTGGCGCAACGGCGAGGCGAGCGCGCTGCACGCCCCCGAGTTCACCATGCTGGAATGGTATGTGCCGGGCTTCGGGATGCAGGATCTGATCGCGCAGGCGATGGCGCTGCTGCGCGCGGTGCTGCCGGGCGAAGTCACCTGCCGCGGGATCACGACGCGGCTCGACGCGCCGGAGGTACTGAGCGTGGCCGAGGCGTTCCGCCGCCATGCCGGGGCGGACGTGCTGGGGACGGCGGGCGACGCCGCGGCGCTGGCCCGCTCCGCGGGTGTGGCGCTGCGCGCGGCGGAGGATTGGGAGGACCTGTTTTTCCGCCTGCTGCTGGCGCGCGTCGAGCCGCGGCTCGGGCGCGAGCGGCCGAGCTTCCTCACCCACTGGCCGGCGGCGCAGGCCGCCCTGGCGCGGCGCGACCCCGCCGATCCGCGCGTCGCCGAGCGGTTCGAGCTGTTCGTCTGCGGCATGGAGCTGGCGAACGCGTTCGTCGAGCTGACCGATGCCGACGAGCAGCGGGCCCGTTTCGTCGCCGACCGCGCGCGGCGCCAGGCGCTCTATGGCGGGCCGGACTGGCCGCTCGACGAGGCGCTGCTGGCGGCGCTGCCGGCGCTGCCGGCCTGTGCCGGGATCGCGCTGGGCTTCGACCGGCTGGCGATGATCGCCGCTGGCGTCGATGATATCCGCGCCGTCCTGGCGCTGCCGGATTTCTGAGGGAGGGACGGGCGATGCGGTGGATCGGATGGCTGGTGCTGGCGGGGCTCGGCGCGGGGTGCGCGCGCCAGGGCCCCTCGGCCCTCGACGTGAAGCTCGCCGCCATGGTGGGGCAGAGCGAGACCGCGGTGGTGCGCGCGCTGGGCGTGCCCAACCGCAGCTTCGAGACCGGCGGGCATCGCTTCATCGCCTATCTCGAGCGGCGCCAGGATCTGGTGCCGACGGCGGGGCCGTGGGGGCCGCCGTGGTGGGGCTGGGCCGGCTCGCAGGTGGTCACGCGGCGCTGCGAGATCACCTTCGAGATCGAGGCGGGGAAGGTGAAGGGCTACTCCTACCGCGGCGACGCCTGCTCCTGAGCGGGCGCGTTCAGCCGCCGGCCAGGGCGGCGTCGATCGCCGCGTTCATCGCGCGCACGCCGGCCGCGGGGCCGTCCGGGTGTGCCCAGACGGCGCCGATGACGGCGAGGAAATCCGCTCCCGCCTGCACCAGCGGCGCGCAGTTCTGCGCCGTGATGCCGCCGATGGCGACACACGGGATCGTTGCGATATCGGACCACCAGGCGAGCAGCCCGGGCTCGGCGCGGATCGGCGCCTCCTTGCTCGCGGTGGCGAAGAAGGCGCCGAAGGCGACGTAGTCCGCGCCCGCCTCGCCGGCGGCGAAGGCGAGGTCGCGGCTGGCATGGCAGGTGACGCCGAGCATGCGCTCGCCGAGCAGGTGCCGCGCCTCGCGCGCCGGCATGTCCTCCTGGCCGACATGCGCGCCGTCGCAGCCGGTCTCGATCGCCAGGTCCGGGCGGTCGTTGAGCAGCACCGCGACGCCGCGCGATTGCGCCAGCGGAACAATGACGGAAGCGGCACGGCGGATCACCTCGTCCGTGGCGTCCTTGAGGCGGATCTGCAGGCAGGCGACGTCGCCCGCGTCGAGCGCGGCGGCGAGCGCGTCGGGGAACGTGGCCGGGTCGATCGCGGGCGGGGTGACGAGGTAGAGGCGGCAGCGCTCGGCCGCGGCGGCGCCGCTCACGCCAGCGCCTCGTGCCCGGCCCTCGCGCTCACGCCTTGCCCTGGTAGATCTCGATGATCCGGTTGAGCATGGCGAGCGCCTCGGCCTTCGGGCGCTGGAACGTGTTGCGGCCGATGATCGAGCCGTTGGCGCCGCCGTCGCGCAGGCCGCGCACCTCCTCGTAGAGCCCGTCGAGACCCTTGGCCTCGCCGCCCGAGAAGACGACGATGCGCTTGCCGGCGAAGGCGGTCTGGATCACGTGCTCGACGCGCCGGGCGAGGGTGGAGATGTCGATCTGCTGCGCCTCGTAGACCTTCTTCGCGGCCTCGAGCGAGAGATGCGCCGTCGGCGGCTTCACCTTGATGATGTGCGCGCCCATCAGCGCCGCCATGTGGCAGGCATAGGCGCAGATATCGACCGCCGTCTCGCCCGCCTTGTCGAGGTTGGGGCCGCGCGGATAGCTCCAGACGACGACGGCGAGGCCGGCGGCCTTGGCTTCGTCGGCGAGCTCGCGCAGCTCCTCCATCTGCTCGAAGGCGTATTCGCTGCCGGGATAGATGGTGAAGCCGATCGCCGAGCAGCCGAGGCGCAGCGCGTCGCCGACCGAACCGGTCACCGCCTGGTCCTTGGCGCCGGCCAGCGAGTTGGAGGAGTTGAGCTTGAGGATCGTCGGGATCGCGCCGGCATAGGTCGCCGCCCCCGCCTCGATCATGCCGAGCGGGGCCGCGTAGGCGGAAAGCCCGGCCTCGATCGCGAGCTGGAAATGGTAGTGCGGGTCGTAGGCCGCGGGGTTGGGGGCGAAGCTGCGCGCCGGGCCGTGCTCGAAGCCCTGGTCCACCGGCAGGATCACCAGCCGGCCGCTGCCGCCGAGCTTGCCCTCCATCAGGATGCGGGCGAGGTTGGCCTTGGTCCCCGGATTGTCGCTCTCGTAATGATCCAGGATGCGCTTGACGCGCTGGGTGATGCGCATGGAGGTCCTCCAGGAAGGTTTGGCCGCGCGGATTTCACGCTAGGGGATCGTTCGCCTCCTAGCGCGGCGCGGCGCGGACGTCACCTGCGCCGCCAGTCAAGGATTGTCATGGCCGGCGGACGCGTGTCGAGCACCGTCCCGCCCAGGCTTGCGGCGGCGGCGGCGACGCGGGCGAAGCCGGGGCCGGGTGCGAGCACCAGGGCGCGGCAGCCGCAGCGCAGGGCCGCCATGGCGTGGCCGGGGGCGTCGGCGCAATCGAGGATATCGGCCATCGGCGCCGTCGCGCGCGCCTGCGCGGCGTCGGCCAGCGCCCGCCACCACAGCGCGCCGAGCGTCGCCGCCGCGCCTTCCGCCGAGAGCAGCGTGACCGGGCGCCCGGCGCCAACCGCCTCGACGGCGGTCGCGAAATCGGCGACCAGAACGACCGGGCCAGGAAACATGCTTGACGTTCAAGCTCGTTGGCGGTTGAAACTCAACCATGGCGACAGAACGGAGGCGGCCGTGAGCGCAACCAGTGAGGCGACGGCGCCCGACGAAATGGCGGCGGACCGTATCGAGCAGGCGCTGGAACGGATCGCCGTCCTCGCCGCGCGGGCGGAGCATGCCGCCGTGGCGACGGCGCTCGACGCGACGCTGGCGCCGCGACTCGATGCGGTGATCGAGCGGCTGCGCCAGGCGCTGGGGAACTAGCCGATGGCGCAGATGACGATCCGCATCAACGGCTACGCCTATGTCGTCGGCTGCGACGACGGGCAGGAAGCGCACCTCACGGCGATGGCCAACGAGATCGAGGCGCGGGTGAACAGCATCAAGGCGCTCGGCGGGCAGTCCGGCGAGTCGCGGCTGCTGGTGCTGGCGGCGCTGCTGATGGCCGACGAGCTGCACGACCTGAAGCTGGAGGCCGCGCAGCTGCGCGCGACGCGTCCGGCGGCCGAGGCGAAGCAGGGCAGCGGCGACGCGGCGCTGCGCCGGCGGCTGGCCAGACTCGCCGAGCGGGCGGAGGCGATCGCGGGCCAGCTCGGCGCCGACCAGCCCGGCGGCGGCCAACCCGGCATCGGATAACCGGCGCCGGACGACCCGGGCCGGACGACCCCGGCCTGACAGGGGCTGCCTGACAGGGGCTGCCCGACAACCCGATGTCCGCATAGGCGCTGCCCGATGCATGGATAGGCGCTGCCGGACACGATCCGCTGGCAGATCGCCGTTGCCGGGCGCGTGCGCGCGCCCTATGTGAGGTGTGCGGGGCTGCCAGGTGCGTCAGGTTCGATCATCCCCGGGGCCGATAGCAACCTCCCGGGAGCTGGCTCTGCCGTGGCCGTGGTCACGGTATCTGGCGCCCACCTGCACTAGC
Organism: Pseudomonadota bacterium; assembly: GCA_021784255.1. Taxonomy (GTDB): domain Bacteria; phylum Pseudomonadota; class Alphaproteobacteria; order Acetobacterales; family Acetobacteraceae; genus JAJXXT01. Next base: position 4,136 of record JAJXSZ010000142.1, read on the forward strand.
AGGCTCTGGGAGGATGGCATAGCCAACGGCCATGGCGGCTCCGCACCTTGCCGATCCCGACCTTCTCGCAGCCAAGCGGCGCGCGCGCGCGGTGGCGCTGGCGCGCCGTGCCGGCCAGGACCCCGCGCTGGGCGCGGCGCTGGCCGGCCACGTGCTGCGCGAGCTGCCGCCGCCGCCCGGTGCCGCGGTCTCGGGGTTCTGGCCGATGCCCGGCGAGATCGACATCCGCCCGCTGCTGGAGGCGCTGTTCGCGCGCGGCCATCCGGTCCTGCTGCCCGAGACACCGAAGCTCGGCAATCCGCTGATCTTTCGGCAATGGCACCCGGGCGCGCCGATGCTGCGCGAGCGTTTCGGGACGCTGCGGCCGGAGGGCGAGGTGGGGCTTCCGCAGGTCCTCTACGTGCCGCTCCTGGCGTTCGACCGGGCGGGGCGGCGGCTCGGCTATGGCGGCGGCTATTACGACCGCACGCTCGCCGCGCTGGCCGGCGCGGTGGCGGTCGGCTGCGCCTTCGCCGCCCAGGAACTGGACGAAGTCCCGGCTGGCGACTACGACGCGCGCCTGGCCGCGATCGCCACGGAGCGCGGCATCATCCTTCCCGCCATCGCATCTGGGGACTGAATGCGCATCCTGTTTCTTGGCGACACGGTCGGGCGCACCGGCCGCGAGGCGGCGGCGTCGGCGCTGCCGGGGCTGCGCCAGCGGCTCGGCATCGAGCTTGCCATCATCAACGCGGAGAACGCCTCGCACGGCTTCGGGGTCGCGCCGGAGATGGCCGAGGCGCTGTTCGCCGCCGGCGCGGACGTGATCACGCTGGGCAACCATGCCTGGGACCGCAAGGAGATCATCCCCTACATCGCCGCCCATAACCGGCTGATCCGGCCGTTCAATTTCCCGCCGGGCACGCCGGGGGCGGGGCTGGCCACGGTGGCGCTCGCCGACGGGCGGCGGGCGGTGGTGGCGAACGCGATGGGGCGGCTGTTCATGGACCCGCTCGATTGCCCGTTCCGCACCATGGCGGGCGAACTGGCGAAGCACCGGCTGGGTGCCTCGGTGCAGGCGATCGTGGTCGATTTCCACGCCGAGGCGACGAGCGAGAAATGGGCCTTCGCGCACCTGTTCGACGGCCAGGTGAGCCTGGTCGTCGGCACCCACACGCATTGCCCCTCGGCCGATCACACGATCCTCGCCGGCGGCACTGCGTTCCAGTCCGACGCCGGGATGTGCGGCGACTACGATTCGGTGATCGGCATGGACAAGACGCTGGCGGCGGCGCGCTTCCTGAGGAAAGTGCCGGGCGAGAAGCTGCACCCGGCGGACGGTGAGGCGACGGTGTGCGGGCTCTATGTCGAGACCGACGATGCGACCGGGCTGGCGAAGCGCTGCGAGCCGGTGCGCCTGGGCGGGCGGTTGTCGCAGACGCTGCCGCACGTGTAACCAGCCGCGCAGCGCCATTCCCAGGGGATCCGATGGCTGGCCATTCGCAGTTCAAGAACATCATGCACCGCAAGGGCGCGCAGGACGCGCGCCGGGGGCGCCAGTTCGCGCGGCTGATCCGCGAGATCACGGTGGCCGCGCGCCAGGGGCTGGCGGAGATTTCCGCCAATCCGCGGCTGCGCGCGGCGGTGGCGGCGGCGCGCCAGGCGAACATGCCGCGCGACACCGTGGAGCGGGCGATCAAGAAGGCGTCCGGCGCGGCGGGCGGCGAGGACTATACCGAGGTGCGCTACGAGGGCTACGGCCCGGGCGGGGTCGCGGTGATCGTCGAGGCGCTGACCGACAACCGCAACCGCACCGCCTCGGACGTGCGTTCGGCGTTCGCCAAGTTCGGCGGCGCGCTGGGCGAGACGAACTCGGTTTCTTTTCTGTTCTCCCGGCGCGGGATGCTGCGCTATCCGGCAGCGGTCGCGAGCGAGGAGGCGATGCTGGAGGCGGCGGTCGAGGCCGGGGCGGAGGATGTCGCGAGTGGGCCGGAGGGGCACGAGATCAGCACCTCGGTCGAGGGTTTCTTTGCCGTGCGCGATGCGCTGGAGGCCCGGTTCGGGGCGCCGGAGGAGGCGCGGCTGGACTGGAAGCCGGGCATGACGGTGACGCTGGACGAGGAGCAGGGGGCGAGGATGGTCAGGTTGCTTGATGCGCTCGACGAGAGCGACGACGTGCAGAACGTGACCGCGAATTTCGAGTTGCCGGACGCGCTGATGGCGAAGCTCTCGGCCTGATCGTGCGGTGATGACGCGCATCCTGGGGCTCGATCCCGGACTGCGGGTGACCGGCTGGGGCCTGATCGAGGCGACCGGCAACCGGCTGCGGCATGTGGCCGACGGGGCGATCGCGACCGATGCCTCGGCGAGCGTGCCGGCACGGCTCTGCACGCTGCACCAGGCGCTGGCGGCGCTGATCAGCGAGCTGGCCCCCGACGAATCGGCGGTCGAGGAGACCTTCGTCAACCGCAATCCGGCCTCGACGCTGAAGCTCGGCTACGCGCGCGGCGTGGTGCTGCTGGCGCCGTCGCTGGCGGGCATTCCGGTTGCGGAATATGCGGCGCTCGCGGTCAAGCAGGCGGTGGTGGGGACCGGGGGCGCGTCGAAGGAGCAGGTGCAGGCGATGGTGCGCCGGCTGCTGCCGGGCGCGCAGATGCGCCGCGCGGATGCGGCGGACGCGCTGGCGGTGGCGATCTGCCATGCGCATCATCGCGGCACCGCGCGGCGGTGGAACGAGCGCGGGGCGGCGGGGAGGAGTGCGGCGTGATCGGGCGGCTCACCGGGCGGATCGAGGGGATCGAGGCGGATCGCTGCCTCGTCGATGTCGGCGGCGTCGGCTACGTGGTGATGGCCTCGACGCGCACGCTCGGCGCGCTCGAGCCAGGGGCCGAGCAGCGGCTCTGGGTCGAGACCCTGGTGCGCGAGGACGCGATCACGCTCTACGGGTTCCTGCAGGCGGCGGAGCGGGAATGGTTTCGTATCCTCACCGGTGTGCAGGGCGTGGGGCCGAAGGTGGCGCTCGGGATTCTCTCGGCGCTGGCGCCGGCGGACCTGGTCGCGGCGATCCAGTCCGGCGACCGGGCGATGCTGTCGCGCGCACCGGGGGTGGGGCCGAAGCTGGCGATCCGCATCGCCACCGAGCTGCGCGACAAGGCGGGCGCGCTGCCGCTGCCCGACAGCATCGCGGTGGCGGCGAGCGTGCCGGCGGGGCCGGATGCGGAGGTGATTTCCGCCCTCGGGCATCTTGGCTACCGGCGCGGCGAGGTGGAATCCGCGCTGGCGAAGGTGCGGCTGCGGCTCGGCGCGGAAGTGGCGTTCGCCGACCTGGTGCGTGAGAGCCTGCGCGAGATGGCGCGGTGAGCGGCGCGCGTGGGCGGCGGGGCGGCGGCGGGCCGGCGGCGCGCGAGGACGCGGAGGCGCGGCGGGTCGATGCGGTGCGCCAGCCGGAGGACGCGGCCGAGGCGGCGCTGCGGCCGCAGCGGCTCACCGAGTTCGTCGGCCAGAAGGCGGCGCGCGAAAATCTCGCCGTGTTCATC
>JAJXSZ010000143.1 GCA_021784255.1 Pseudomonadota bacterium
GGGCCCGCGGCCGCACCCGCGACGCTCGCGGACGCGGTCGAGCGGCATGTCCAGGACGTGCTCGCCGGGCATCTTGCGAATGGCGGCGCGGGCGCTGCCTGCATCTACGACCTGGTCATCGCGGAGGTGGAGCGCCCGCTGATCCGCCTCACCCTCGCGGCGACCCGCGGCAACCAGATCCGGGCGGCGTCGATGCTCGGGCTCAACCGCAACACGCTGCGCAAGAAGATCCGCGACCTCGCGATCGAGGTTGTGCGGGGGCTCGCCTGAGCCCGGATCTTCCCCCGGGGCCGGCGGCGGCGCGCGCGGGCAAACGCCGCGGCGTCTCCGGCTGGCTGTCCGGGCGGGGACCGACGGCGGTCCTGGCGGTCGGCGCGCTGCTGCTGGCGGTCGCGACCTTCGTGCTGCTCGCCAAGGGCGTGCCGCGGCCCAACGAAGTGGTGGTGCTGGTGCTGGCCAACGCCATCGTGTTGCTGATGCTGGGCGCGCTGCTCGCCGCCAGCCTCACGCGGATGTGGGTGCAGCGGCGCCGCGGCGCCGCCGGCGCGCGGCTGCATGTGCGGCTGGTGCTGCTGCTGGGCGGCGTTGCCGTGGTGCCGGCGATCGTCGTCGCGGCGCTGTCGGTGAGCTTCTTCGCCTTCGGCATCCGCGCCTGGTTCAACGAGCCGGTGCGCGTCGCCGTCGACGAAAGCCTCGCCGTCGCGCGCGGCTATGTCAACGAGCACGAGCAGAGCATCCGCGGCGACGCCATCGGCATGGCGAGCGACCTGGTCCGCGCCAACCAGTTCATCGCCGGCGACAACAACGCCTTCGCCCGGTTCCTGGCCGAGCAGACGACGCTGCGCGGGCTTTCCGACGCCGTCATCTTCGACCCCACGACGCGCGACGTGCTGGTCTCGGCCGGGCTGCTCGGCGGCCTCGGCGCGGTGCCGCCGCCGCAATGGGCGATCGACCTCGCCGCCAAGGGGCAGGTCGTGGTGCTGGTCAGCCCGGACTCGACGCGGGTGACGGCGGTGATCGAGCTGCCCTCGACGCCGCCGGCGGTGCTGCAGGTCAGCCGCCCGGTCGATCCCACGATCCTGCAGCACCTGCGCCTGACGCAGGCGGGCGCCTCGGCCTATCAGCGGCTCGACCGCAACCGCGCCAACCTGCAGATCCTGTTCGCGGTGATCTTCGCCGTGGTGTCGCTGCTGGTGCTGTTCGCTGCAGTCTCGGTGGCGCTGCTGTTCGCCTCGGGCCTGGTGCGCCCGCTCGGCGCGCTGGTCGCCGCCGCGGAGCGGGTGCGCGCCGGCGATCTCGACGCGCGCGTCGACGAGCCGCGTGCGGACGACGAGGTCGCGGGCCTGATCCGCGCCTTCAACCGCATGACCGGCCAGCTCGCCGAGCAGCGGCGCGAGCTGATGGACGCCTACGGTCAGATCGACACCCGCCGCCGCTTCACCGAGGCGGTGCTCTCGGGCGTCTCGGCCGGCGTCATCGGGCTCGACCGCGCGGGGGTGGTGGAGCTGCCGAACCGCGCGGCGAGCGCGCTGCTCGGGCGCGACCTGTGGGGGGCGATCGGCAAGCCGGTCGGCGAGGCGGTGCCGGAATTCGGACCGCTCTTTGCCGAGGTGCGCGCCGCCCCGGAACGGAGCCGCACGGCGCAGCTCGTCGTCGGCCCGGCCGGCTCGCGGCGGACGCTGCTGGTGCGGATCGGTGCCGAGCACATCGGTGCCGAGCAGATCGGGGGCGAGGCGACCGGGGGCGAGGCGACCGGGGGCGAGGCGACCGATGCGGCGCCGGCCGCCACCGTGACCGGCTATGTCGCCACCTTTGACGACATCACCGCGCTGCAGGCGGCGCAGCGCACCGCCGCCTGGGCCGACGTCGCGCGGCGCATCGCGCACGAGATCAAGAATCCGCTGACGCCGATCCAGCTCGCCGCCGAGCGGCTCAAGCGCCGCTTTGCCCGCGAGATCGAATCCGATCCCGAGACGTTCCGGGCCTGTGCCGACACCATCGTGCGCCACGTCGGCGACATCCGCCGCATGGTGGACGAGTTCTCCTCCTTCGCGCGCATGCCGCAGCCGGTGATGCGTGCCGAGGATCTCGCCCAGATCGTGCGCGAGGCATTGGTGCTGCCGCGCGCCGCGCACCCGCAGATTGCCTTCACCGCCAGCCTGCCGCATGAGCCGCTGACGGTGCGCGCCGACCGCCGCCTGCTTGGCCAGGCGCTGACCAACCTGCTGCAGAACGCGGTCGATGCGATCCTGATGCGCGCCGGCGCCGCGGTGGCGAAGCCGCAGGCGGCCTCGGAGACGGCTGGAATTGAGCCGGCAGGAGCGGAACCGGCTGGGACGCAACCCGCCGCGACCGAGCCGGCGGCGCAGGAGCCGGGAAGTCTGGGCCGTGTCGAGATCGTGCTCGAGCAGCGCGGCGAGGCGGCGGTGCTGAGCATCGCCGATGACGGCATCGGCCTGCCCGAGGCCGACCGCGAGCGCCTCACCGAGCCCTATGTCACGCACAAGCCCAAGGGCACCGGGCTCGGGCTGGCGATTGTGAAGAAGATCCTGGAGGACCACGGCGCGCAACTCGTGCTGGCGGACCGGCCGGCGCGGGCGGACTGGCCGGGCGGGGGCGCCCTGGTGACGGCGACGCTGCGCCTCGCCGGCGCGGCGCGGCGTAGGAACGCCGCCCTTGCGACACGCCCGGCGGCATCGCAGGAAGCTGGCGTGGAATCGGAGAAACTGGTGAGCGTACCCAACCATGGCCGCTGAAATCCTGATCGTCGACGACGAGCCCGATATCCGCGACCTGGTCGAGGGCATCCTGCGCGACGAAGGCTACGAGACCCGCCAGGCGCAGAACTCCGACACCGCGCTCGCGGCCTTCCGCCAGCGCCGGCCGGGGCTGGTCATCCTCGATATCTGGCTGCAGGGCTCGCCGCTCGACGGGCTCGGCATCCTCGAGGCGCTGCACGCGGAGGAGCCGCAGGTGCCGGTGGTGATGATGTCCGGTCACGGCACGATCGAGACCGCAGTCACGGCGATCCGCAACGGCGCCTACGATTTCGTCGAGAAGCCGTTCCAGTCCGACCGGCTGCTGTTGGTCATCCAGCGGGCGCTGGAGGCGGCGCGGCTCGAGCGCGAGAACGCGGAGCTGCGGCTGCGCGCCGGGCCGGAGATGGAGCTCAGCGGCCACAGCCTGGTGCTCAACACGCTGCGCGCTGCGATCGAGAAAGTCGCACCCACCGGCTCGCGCGTGCTGATCGGTGGCGCCGCGGGGGCCGGCAAGGAAGTCGCCGCGCGGATGATCCATCGCCTGTCGCGCCGCGCCGACGGCCCGTTCGTCGTGCTCAACTGTGCGACCCTGAGCCCGGTGCGCTTCGAGGAGGAGCTGTTCGGCGTCGAGGGTGGGGCGGATGCGATGCGCGAGCCGCGCCATGCCGGCGTGCTGGAGCGCGCGCATGGCGGCACGCTGCTGCTCGACGAGGTCTCCGACATGCCGCTCGAGACCCAGGGCAAGATCGTGCGCGCGCTGCAGGAGCAGTCCTTCGAGCGCGTCGGCGGCGGGGCGAGGGTGCGCTTCGATGTGCGCGTGCTGGCGACGACGAATCGCGACCTGCGGGCGGAGATCGGCAACGGGCGGTTCCGCGAGGACCTGTTCTACCGCCTCGCCGTGGTGCCGCTGCGGGTGCCCTCGCTGCGCGAGCGGCGCGAGGACGTGCCGGTGCTGGCGCGCGAGCTGCTGGCGCGCTCGGCCGAGATCTCCGGCATGCCGGCGCGCCAGCTTGCCGAGGACGCGGTGACGGCGCTGCAGGCCTATGAGTGGCCGGGCAATGTGCGCCAGCTTCGCAATGTCATGGACTGGCTGCTGATCATGGCGCCCGGCGCGCCAACGGAGCCGATCCGCGCCGCCATGCTGCCGCCGGAAGTCGCTGGGGCGGCGCCGATGCTGGCCTCCTTCGACCCGGCGGCGGACCTCATGGCGCTGCCGTTGCGCGAGGCGCGCGACCTGTTCGAAACCCAGTATCTGGAGGCGCAGCTGCTGCGCTTCGCCGGCAATATCAGCCGCACCGCGCAGTTCGTCGGCATGGAGCGCAGCGCCCTGCACCGCAAGCTCAAGCAGCTCGGCGTTGGCGGCGAGGAGCGGGCCGGCGGCGGCGTGCCGCTCTCCGGCGCCCTTCCTTGACAGAAACCGGAGGGCGGCCTACTCCGCGCCCTCCCCATTGCCTCCGTTCCTTCATACAGACGTTGGATGTGCCATGCGCGTGCGTAACAGCCTGAAATCGGCCAAGGCCCGGGACAAGAACTGCCGCGTCGTGCGTCGCGGCGGCCGCGTCTACGTGATCAACAAGAAGAACCCGCGGATGAAGGCCCGCCAGGGCTAGAGCAAGATCCGACCAGATAGAATCATCTGGTCCGATCTCCTGCTCTAGGAAACTTGGAATCCCTCTAGGAAACTTGGAATCCAGAGCAATTTATCGCCGGTCTACCCGGGCGGGACAGGCTCAGGCAGACCGCAGGTTGCTCCAGGCCCTGCTTGCCGGCGACGCCGTTCGCCGTCAGGTTCCTCCGCGGGTGGCGCTCACCCTTCGGGAGGGACGATGATGCGACAGCCGCAACCCAAGCCGGACGTGCTCGACCGCCGCGCGGCGATCGTTGCCGGCCTGCGCGCGATCCTGCCTGCCGATGCGGTGATCGCCGAGCCGCTCGAGCTCAAGCCCTACGAGACCGACGGACTCTCCGCCTACCGCCAGCCGCCGCTCGCGGTCGTGCTGCCGCGCTCGACCGCGGAGGTCGCCGCGGTGCTGCGCCTGCTCTCGCGCGAGGGGGTGCGCATGGTACCGCGTGGCGCCGGCACCTCGCTCTCGGGCGGCGCGCTGCCGATGGCGGACGCGGTGGTCGTCGGGCTCGCACGCATGAACCGCATCCTCGAGATCGACGAGACCGACCGCTTCGCCGTGGTCGAGGCGGGGGTCACCAACCTCGCCATCACCGAGGCGGTGAAGGCGAGGGGCTTCTTCTATGCGCCCGACCCGTCCTCGCAGCTCGCCTGCATGATCGGCGGCAACGTGGCGATGAACTCGGGCGGCGCGCATTGCCTGCGTTACGGCGTCACCGCCAACAACGTGCTTGGCCTGCGTGGCGTCACCGTCGAGGGCGAGGTCGTGACCCTCGGCGGCAAATACCCCGACGCCGAGCCCACCGACTGGCTCGGCCTCGTCATCGGCAGCGAGGGGCAGCTGCTGGTGGTGACGGAGGTGACCGTGCGCATCCTGCCGCTCGCGGAAGGAGCGCGGGCGATGCTCGCGGGGTTCCGTGCCAACGAGATCGCCGGCGCCTGCGTCGATGCCATCATCGCCTCGGGGATCATTCCGGTCGCCCTCGAGTTCATGGACCGGCCGGCGATCCACGCCTGCGAGGCGTTCGCCCATGCTGGCTATCCGCTCGACGCCGAGGCGATGCTGATCATCGAGGTCGAGGGCAGTGCGGCGGAGCAGGACGCGCTGCTGGCGCGCATCCGCGCCATCGCCGAACGTTTCGATCCCATCTCGATGCGGGTGTCCCAGACGGCCGAGGAAAGTGCCGCGATCTGGAAAGGGCGCAAGGGCGCGTTCGGCGCGATCGGGCGGATCTCGCCGGATTATCTGTGCATGGACGGAACGATACCGACCTCGCGGCTGGCCGAGGTGCTGGGCCGGATCCGTCAGATGAGCGCCGAATACGGGCTCGAGGTCGCCAACATCTTCCACGCCGGCGACGGCAACCTGCATCCGCTCATCATGTTCGACGCCAACGATCCGCAAAGCCAGGGCCGCGCCGAGGCATTCGGCGCGGACATCCTGCGCCTGTGCGTCGAGGTCGGCGGCTGCCTCACCGGCGAGCATGGCGTCGGCATCGAGAAGCGCGACCTGATGGGCGAGCAGTTCGCGCCGGAGGAACTGGCATTGCAGCGGCGCATCAAGGGCGCGTTCGACCCGGCCTGGCTGCTCAACCCGGCCAAGGTCTTCCCGCTGGTCGAGGCATGATCGCCCCCGAGCACGAGGCCGACATCGCCGCCGCCATCGTGACGGCGGCGGCCACGGGCGGGCACTGGCGCCTGGCCGGCGGCGGCACGCAGAGCGGGATCGAGGGCGGGGCCGGGGCACTCTCGCTCGCGGCGCATCGCGGCATCGTCTTCTACGCGCCGAAGGAGCTGGTGATCCGCGCCCGCGCCGGCACGCCGCTCGCCGAGATCGAGGCGGCACTCGCCGCCGAGGGGCAGCACCTGATCGCCGAGCCGCCGGACCGGCGCGCGCTGCTGGGCACGTCGGGCGAACCGACGCTGGGCGGCGCGGTCGCGACCAACCTCTCGGGGCCGCGGCGCATCCATGGCGGGGCGATGCGCGACCACGTGCTCGGCCTGCGCTTCGTCACCGGCGCGGGGATGGTGTTTCGCGCCGGCGGGCGGGTGCTCAAGAATGTCACCGGGCTCGACCTGTGCAAGCTGCTGACCGGCAGCCGCGGCCGGCTCGGCGCGATCACGGAAGTCACGCTGAAGGTCCTGCCGGGACCGGAACGAGTCGGCACGGTTGCGGTCGCCGGGCTCGACGCAGCGGCGGCGGTGCGCGCCATGGCCGCCGGCCTGCGCTCGCCCTTTGCCGTCTCGGCGGCGTGCCACATCGCGCCGGGGGCCGACCACAAGCGCGGACTGACCGCGCTGCGCATCGAGGATTTCGCCGCCTCCGTCGCCTATCGCTGCGAGCGGCTGCGAGCGCTGCTGGCGGAGCACGGGACGGCGGCGATCTTCGCCGACCACGACAGCCGCGCCTTCTGGCGCCAGGTGCGCGATGGCGTGCCGCTCGCCGGGCTCGGGCCCGCGGTCTGGCGCGTGGCGCTGCGCCCCTCCTCAGCGGCGGCGGCGGCGGCGCGGATCGAGGCGGCGGGCGGGCAATGGATGATGGATGGCGGCGGCGCGGTGCTGCTCGTCGCCGGCCCGGCGGCGGTTGCCGCGACGCGCGCCGAGGGTGAGACCTGGGTCACGCTCAGGGGCGAGGCCATTGCGGTATCGGAACGCAAGGAGATGGCGCGGGTGCGCGCCGTGCTCGACCCCGGCGGCGTGTTCGTGGCGGCCTAGCGATGCAGACCCATTTCACCGCCGAGCAACTGCGCGACCCCGACATCCGGGTCGCCAACGACATCCTGCGCAGTTGCGTGCATTGCGGCTTCTGCACCGCGACCTGCCCGACCTTCGTGCTGCTCGGCGACGAGCTCGATTCGCCGCGCGGGCGCATCTACCTGATCAAGGATATGCTGGAGAACGGGCGCGCCGCGACGGTGGAGGTGGTGCGCCATGTCGATCGCTGCCTCTCGTGCCTCGCCTGCATGACCACGTGCCCCTCGGGCGTGGACTACATGCATCTCGTCGATCACGCGCGCACGCATATCGAGCGCAGCTACCGCCGGCCCTGGCACGAGCGGGCGCTGCGCGCCGCCCTCGCCGCCGTGCTGCCATATCCGCGGCGGATGCGCCTCGCGCTGCGGCTGGCGGTGCTGGGCCGGCCCTTCGCCGGCTTCCTCGCCGCGCGCGGGGTGGCCGGCGCCAGGCTCGCCGCCATGCTGCGCCTCGCGCCGGCC
>JAJXSZ010000144.1 GCA_021784255.1 Pseudomonadota bacterium
CGTCGGCGGGCGCGATCAGCCCGGCGACGGCCAGCAGCGCCGCCTGATACTGGGCGACGTGGCGGTCGGCCGGGCGGAACGGCACCGCCTCGACGAGGAAGCGGCGGCAGCCGCTGGCGCCATAGCCGATGCGTCGCGGGATGCCGGCGGCGCGCAGCACCGGGGCGACCGGCGGGAACGGGTGGTAGAGATCGATCGCCATGTCGTAGCCGGCGGCGCGCAGTTCGCCGAGCACAGCGCGGCGCGTGGCGAGGTGGCGGCGCAGTTTCTGCCAGCGCCCGCCCGGCGCGCGGCTGAGCCAGTAATGGTCGAGCACGTGCAGGCGGCGGATGCGCGGGTCGCCGCGGAAGACCGCCTCGCCGGCCGGAGAGACGAGCAGGCCGAGCTCCACCGCAGGCGCCGCATCGGCGAGTCGCTGCAGGGCGGCCGAGGCGATGACCGCGTCGCCGAAATTGCCGATCATGGCGAGCAGCAGCCGGCGTGGCGGCGCGCCCGGGCGCGGTCGCGGGTCCTGTGGCCAGGGCAGGTGGTCGAGCAGCCAGAGTGCCGTGACGAGGGCGCGGTTACTGACCAGGTAGCCCAGGCGGCCCGGCACGCCCGGGCGGGCGGGCGCACCGCCGTGCGGCGGTTGCGTCGGTGCCATTCGCATCGCCATCGAACCGAACCCGTCTGTCGCCAGGGCGCAACGATGCCGATGGTGGTGTTTCGCGGCAAGACCCGGTTGCGGGAAGCCCCCGGGCACGGGATGCTGGGGGGGATGGAAAACGACGGACTCCCGGCCGGTGCCCGCGAGCGCGCGATGGTGGCGATCGGCATCGGCGTCGCCATGGCGGTGCTCGACGGCAGCATCGCCAATGTCGCGCTGCCGGCGATGGCGAGGGCGCTCGCGGTCTCGCCCGCCGCCTCGGTCTGGGTGGTCAACGCCTTCCAGCTCGCGGTCGTCGTCGGTCTGCTGCCCTGTGCTGCGCTCGGCGACATCATCGGCTTCCGGCACGTCTTCGTGGCCGGGCTGGTGGTGTTCACCGCTTCCTCCGCCGCCTGCGCGCTCTCCCCCTCGCTCGGCTTCCTGATCACCGCGCGCGCGATCCAGGGGCTGGGCTGCGCGGGGATGACCAGCATCAACACGGCGCTGCTGCGCTTCGTTTTCCCGAGCCGCCATCTCGGGCGCGCGGTCGGCTTCAACGCCGCCGTCGTTTCGGTCTCGGCGGCGGCCGGGCCGAGCGTCGCGGCGGCGATCCTGGCCGTCGCACCCTGGCCGATGCTGTTCGCCGTGAACGTGCCGCTCGGCGTGGTGGCGCTGACGATGGCCGGCGCGCTGCCGCGCACGCCGCTTTCCAGGCAGCGCCTCGATCTGCCGAGCGTGGTGCTGAACGCGGCGACGATGTTGCTGCTCATCTTCGTGCTCGATCAGTTCGGTTCGCCAACACCGCTCTGGCAGACCGCCGCCGCGGCGCTGGTGCTGCTGGTGGTCGGGCTGGTCTTCGTGCGCCGCCAGCAGCGCCTGGCGCCGCCGCTGCTGCCGGTGGACCTGCTGGTGCGGCCGGTGTTCGCGCTCTCGATGGGGACCGCGATCTGCTCGTTTGCCGCACAGACGCTGGCCTACCTGGCGCTGCCTTTCGTGTTCGAGGCGCAGGGCGCCTCGCAGGTGGCGACCGGGCTGCTGCTGACGCCCTGGCCGCTGGCCAACGCCGTGGTGGCGCCGATCGCCGGGCGGCTCGCGGACCGGGTGGCGCCGGGCGGGCTCGGCGGGGCGGGGATGCTGGTGATGGCGACGGGCCTGGTGCTGGTGCGCTTCCTGCCGCCGGGCGGCGCGCCGCTGGCGATCGCGTTCTGCATGGTGTTGATGGGCGCCGGGTTCGGCTTTTTCCAGGCGCCGAATGGCCGGCTGCTGCTGGCGAGCGCGCCGCCCGGGCGCACCGGGGCGGGCAGCGGCATGCTGGCGACGGCGCGGCTGACCGGCCAGACGATCGGTGCCGCGCTGGCGGCGGTGGTGTTCCGCCTAGCCCAGGGGGCGGGAGTGGTGGCCGGCGGGCGCGCGGCGCTGACGCTGGCCGCCGGCTTCGCCGTGGTCGCCGCGGTGTTCAGCCTGCTCAGGATCGGGCGGACGGTGCCGCAGCCGCAGCGAGCGAGCCCAGCAGCGCCGCATGCGGACTCCCCAGCCGACTGAACACCGGCGGCTGGCCGAGCGGCGCTGCCACGACCAGGCGCTGCCCGCCGCGATGGCGCGCGCCGGACCACAGATGCTGCCAGTCGGCGCCGGCGGGCAGGTAGACTTCCCAGCGGTCGCGGCCGGCGGCGTGCACCGGGGCCACCAGCAGGTCGGGGCCGAGCAGGAACTGGTCCTCGATCGCCGCCGCCGCGGGATCGTGCGGGAAATGCAGGAACAGCGGGCGCTGCGCGGGCAGGCCGCTCGCAGCCTCTGCGGCGACCTCGCGCAGGTAGGGCGCAAGGGCCGCGTGCAGGCGGCTGAAGCGGGCAAACTCCGCGAGCACGACGGGATCGGCGTCGATCTGCAGGTTCTGGCGCGGGCGGTTGCCCTCGTGCGTGCGCATCACCGGGGTGAAGGCGGCGAGCTCGGTCCAGCGGCGTAATAATTCCGGGGTGCGCACGAGACCGTAGAGGCTGGTATAGCCGCCGATGTCGCTGTGGTGGAAACGATGGCCGACCAGCCCCGCGGAGAGCGCGGCGGTGATCGTCGTGCGCAGCCCGTCGTGGCGCGAGAAATCGACGCACTGGTCGCCGGCCCAGAGCAGCGGGCAGAAGCGCTGGGTACCGGTGTAGCCGGCACGCATGAAGAACATCGCCTCGCTGCCGCGCGGATGGACGGCGAGGGCGCGCGCGTTGACCGCGGCCCAGAGCGTCGGCCAGGCGTTGTGGGCGAGCATCGCCTCGCCGTGGGCGAGGCGCGTGTCGGTGGGCAGGTATTCGCCGAAATCGGCCATCCAGCCGGCGATACCGAGATCGAGCATCTCGCGCCCGAGGATGCGCGCGGCGAACCAGGCGGCGGCGTCCTCGTTGGTGAAATCGACGACGCCGGCATGGAATTCTCCGAAATCGACGTTGTAGGCATTACCTTTCGCGTCGTGCGCGAAGAAGCCGCGGGCGAGCGCCTCGGGGTAGAGCGCGCCGTCCACCGCCAGATAGGGGTTGGCGTAGGCGAGGAAGCGGATGTTGCGCCGGGCGAGTTCGGCGATGCGCTCGGGCAGGCGCGGATAACGGCGCTCGCTCCAGCGCCAATCCCAGAACAGGCGGGTGCCGAAGCTGGTCTCGCGCACGCCGGCCCAGTCCTCGCACCAGAGGCCGCTGACCGCGGCCCCGGCGTCAAGGATGCGCTCGAGGCGCGCGAAGCTGTTCTCGCCGTCCTTGAGCCCGATGATGGCACCTTCCATCGCCCAGGCCGGCGGGCCCGGCGCGCGGCCGAACAGATCGGAGAGCCGGCAGACCAGCCGCGCGGGGTTGGGCGCGGCGAGGAAATGGATAGCGGCGGGCGCCGCCCATGTTTCGATCACGTGATGATCGGCCGCGGTGAAATCGAAGACGGCGTAGGCCGCGGTGTCGACGTGCACGGCGTGGAGCCGGTCGGAGAGGAAGGTCGGCTGCGGGCAGGTGGTGGTCCAGTAATCGCCGCCGGCGCCCGCTTCGCGATCGGCCGCGCGGGTGACGGCGCTGGCCGGATCGCGGCCGACGCCGGGCTCGGAGGTCCAGAGCGGAAAGCGGCGGCCGCGCAGGTCGAGGTAGGAGAACTGCTCGCCGCCGCCGCGCACCCGCTCGTCGGACCCGGCGGGCAGGGTGAGCCAGACGCGGTTGATGCCTGGCGCGGCGTGGCGCAGCACCAGGCGGATCGCATCCGGTCCGGTTTCCAGGCCCCAGACCAGTGCCGGGGTTTCGCCTGCGGCGGTGGCGAAACGAAGCTCGTCGCCCGCGACGCTCAGATGCGCGAGCTGCGTGCGGCTCAGAACGTGGTCCTGGATGCGGAAATTGCCGCGGTTCATGGCAACCTCCTCCGCGCCGTGGCCGACGGCGAAGGCGGGGCGCGCGGCGGCGTGCAGCAGGACCGTCCGCCCGCGCAGCGCGAGCGCGAGCGCCGCGGTCAATTGAGCGTCACCCCGGCATCGACGATGATTTCGGTGCCGGTCATGCCGCCGGCCTCGTCGGAGGCGAGGAACAGGGCGGCGCGTGCGACATGGGTGCCGTCGAGATGGAATTTCAGGGCCTGCAGGCGCAGGAACTCCGCGTCCGCCTCCGGCGTGCGCCAGAGCTGCGCCTGGCGCTCGGTGCGGATCGGGCCGGGAACGATGCAGTTGACGCGGATGCCCTGCGGGCCGAGCTCGCGCGCCATGGTCCGCGTGAGCCCGGCGATCGCGGCCTTGGCGGTGGTGTAGGCGACCATGCCGGGGCGGGCGCGCTTCCAGGAGACCGAGCTGGTGAAGATGATGGCGCCGCCGCCGTTGGACGCCATCGCCGGCGCCACGCGCTGGCTGGCGAAGAACTGGTGGTCGAGGTTCACGGCGAGCGCACGGCGCCAGAAATCCGGCTCGACCGTTGCCATCTCGTGACGGTCGTCGCGCGCGGCGTTGTTGACGAGGACGTCGAACGGCCCGAGCTCGTCGATCGCGGTGCGCAGGGAGGCGATGTCGGTGAGGTCGCAATGGCGATAGATCGCCGCGGCCGGCGCCGTGGCGGCGGCGGCATCGTCGATGTCGAGGAAGGCGACGCGCGATTGCTGGCCGACGAAGGCGCGCACCAGGTCCGCGCCGATCCCCGAGGCGCCGCCGGTGATCAGCACCCTCTTGCCCGCGAGCGAGGGGTAGATCGCGCTCATCGGGGTGCGACCGCCAGGCGCAGCGATGCTTCGCGGCGCTCGCCCGGCTGCAACAGGAAGATATTGCTCATGGGTTCGCTTTCGATACGATTGAGTCCGTCGGTGAGGTTGGTCACCGGCTCGACCGCGAAGCAGTCGCGGCCTTGCGGGATGAAGACGACGAGATGGCGGAAGGTGGAGTCGGCGGTGAGCGTGAGCGTGGCGTAGGGCAGCGTGATCTCGGCGGTGCCGCCCCAGTCGGTGAAGCAGTGGTCGAGCACCACGCCATCGACCTCGCGGCCCGCGGCGAAGTCCCAGTCCGCCGGCACCGAGGTCGCGTGCGAGGGGATCTTGCGGGCATCGTGGCGCCAGACGCGGGCGGCGGCGAAGCGCAGGCGCGTGTGCGGCGGGCGGGCAAAGAACGGGTGCTGGCCGAAGCCCATCGGCGCGGCATGGTCGGCGAGATTGGTCGCGGCGAGACGGCAGGTCAGTCCGCCGGCGTCCAGCGCGAGGTGCTGCTCGGCGCGGAAGGCGAAGGGCCAGTCCGCGTCCGGCGCATGCTCGTAGACAAGGCTGGCGCGGGCCGCGGCGGTCGCGACGGCGAACCAGGGCCGGCGCCAGCCGACGCCGTGGATCGCCTGGCCGTCGAGGCTCGCCGGCAGTGTGTAGCTCTGGCCGCGGAACTGGAACTGGTTGCCGGCGAGGCGGTTGGAATAGGGGACCAGCGGATAGCAGGCGGCACCGCGCGCGCCCAGGCTCGCCAGGGCCTCGGGCGTGGACGGGCGCAGCAGCGGCCGGCCGTCGAGGCGCAGCTCGGTGATCGCACCGCCGGTCCCCGGCCGCAGCTCCATGGTCAGGCGGCCGGCACCGAGCGCGATCATGCGGAACCGGTCTCGACGGTACGCCCGGCGCCGAGGCTGCGCTGGACCTCGAGCTGGCGGGCATGCAGGGCGGCGAGCGCCGGACGATGCGCGATAGAGACGATCGCCGCGTCGGGCAGGCGCGCGCGGATCAGCGCGTAGAGATCCTGTTCCGCCGCCGGATCGAGGGCGGACGTTGCCTCGTCGAGGAAGAGATAGTCCGGGTGGGCGAGCAGCGCGCGGGCGATGGCCAGGCGCTGCTGCTCGCCGCCCGAGAGATGCATGGTCCAGTTCTCGGCGTCCTCGAGGCGGCTGGCGAGCGCGCCGAGCCCGACATCATCGAGGGCGGCGAGCACCTCGGCCTCGTCGTGCGCGTCGGGGGCGGCGGGGTAGGTGAGGGCGTGGCGCAGCGTGCCGAGCGGGATGTAGGGGCGCTGCGGCAGGAACAGGGCGTGGGCGGCGGGGCGCTCGAGCCGGCCTTCGCCGAACGGCCAGATGCCGGCGAGGGCGCGCAGCAGGGTCGATTTGCCGCTGCCGGAGGCGCCGGTGATGAGCAGCGAATCGCCCTTGCGGATGGCGAGCTCGGGCACGTCGAGCAGCTTGCGCCCGTCGGGCAGGCGGATGACGCCGTCGCGGATAGCGAAGCCCTCCGCGCCCTGTTGCGCGGTCAGCCCGGCGGCGGCGGCGGCGCGGGCATCGACGATGGCGCGGTGGAAACCGACCAGACGCTCGACGGTGGCGCGCCAGGAGGCGAGCGAGGTGTAGGCGCCGACGAACCACGACATCGAGCCCTGCACCTGGCCGAACGCGTCGGCGGCGCGGGTTAGGACGCCGAGCGGGATCTTGCCGAAGAAATAGCGCGGCGCCACGACGACGATGGGGAAGATGTTGGCGATCTGGTTGAACCCGAAGATGAAGGTGTTGAGCCACTTCATCCGTTGCATGATCGCCCACCAATTGGCGGCGATGTTGTGGAAGCGCTGGCGCAGCGTCTGGTTTTCCTCCCGCTCGCCGCCGTAGAACGCCACCCCTTCGCTGTTTTCCCGCAGCCGGACGAGGGCGAAACGGAAATCCGCCTCGTAGCGCTGCTGTTGGAAATTGAGCTGCACCAGCGGCTTGCCGATCTTGTGCGTGATCCAGGTGCCAAAGACGGAATAGACCAGCGCCACCCAGACCAGGTAGCCGGGGATGGTGACGCCGAACACGGTGATGGCGCCCGAGAGCACCCATAGGATGGCGAGGAAACTGCCCAGCGACACGACGTTGGACAGCAGGTCGAGGCCGAGCGCCAGCGTGTCGCCGACGAAGCTCGCGAGGTCGTCGGCGATGCGCTGGTCGGGGTTGTCGGTCGCCGCTCCGGTGAGCGAGATGCGGTAATAGGCGCGGTCGGCCAGCCACTCATCCATCAGCTTGCGGGTGAGCCAGCTGCGCCAGCGGATCTGCAGCCACTGGCGCAGATAGGTCCGCGCCACCGCGACCGCTATGTAGATCACCACCAGCTCGCTGAAGCCGGGCATGAAGCTGCCGCTCTTGGTGGTGTCGTAGAAGAACAGCAGGCGGATGAAGGCGTGCCAGTCCTTGTTCTGCAGCGCGTTGAAGAATTGCTGGTTCCAGGCGTTGAGCCAGACATTGATGCCGACCAGCAGCAGGTTCGCGGCGATGATGATGCCGAGCAGGACGCGGGCGAACCATTTCTCCTCCGACGCGAAATAGGGGCGCGAGAGGCGCCAGGTTTCCCTGAAGGCGTTGGCGAGGCCGCGCATCCTGGCTCCTTGTGCGGTGTGCGATGCGGTGGTGACGTCGGCGTTTATGGTCTGCGGGCTCGCGACCGGGCAAGCTTCGCCGGCATGACGATCGCGTCATTGGCCGGCCCTGCGCCCGCCGGCGGCGCCGCGCGGCTGGCGGTGCGGCTGGCGGTGCGGCTGGCGGCGC
>JAJXSZ010000145.1 GCA_021784255.1 Pseudomonadota bacterium
GAGCATGTCGGCAAGCTCGCCCCAGCCTTCCTCGCCGGTCGCGTCGAGATGGACGTAGCCCAGGCGGGCGAGGAAGCGCGCCGCCTCGGCGGGCGTCGGGCTCGCGGCGGCGATGGCGGCGGCGGCCTCGGCGCGGAAGCCCGCCGCGTCCATCGCCCGGCGGGCGGCGCCGATGATGCGCGCACCCGGCGGGATCTGCCCGGCGCGGTCACGCTGGAACAGGGCGGGCAGAAGCTTACGCCGCGCCAGGTCGCCGGTGGCGCCGACGATGACGAGGTCGAAGAGCGGGACAGCGATGGTGCGCGATGCCATGGAGCCTCGTTACGAAATCCGTTTCATCAACATTCCGTCACGTGCACGGCCAGCCCGCCGCGCGCCGTTTCCTTGTATTCCGCGCGCATGTCGAGCCCGGTCTGGCGCATCGTGGCGATCGCGGCATCGAGGCTGACCTTGTGCGTCCCGTCGCCGGCCAGCGCGAGCGAGGCGGCGGCGATCGCCTTCACCGCGCCCATCGCGTTGCGCTCGATGCAGGGGATCTGCACCAGCCCGCCGATCGGGTCGCAGGTCATGCCGAGATGGTGCTCGAGCCCGATCTCGGCCGCGTTCTCGACCTGCGCGGGGGTCGCGCCCAGCACCTGGGCGAGCCCCGCCGCGGCCATCGCGCAGGCGACGCCGACCTCGCCCTGGCAGCCGACCTCGGCGCCGGAGATCGAGGCATTGCGCTTGGCGATCGCGCCGACCGCGGCGGCGGCGAGCAGAAAGTCGTCGGCCGGCGCCGCGGGGTCCTCGGCGTAGAAGCGCCGCCAGGTGCGCAGCACGGCGGGGATCACGCCGGCCGCCCCGTTGGTCGGCGCGGTGACGACGCGCCCGCCGGCGGCGTTCTCCTCGTTGACGGCGATCGCCCACAGGCTCGCATGCTCGGCCATCTCGTTCGGCCGGCGGGCGTTGCGGCGTGCCGCCTCGGCCTGGCGCGCGGCCAGCATCGGCGCGCGGCGGCGCACCGCGAGCCCGCCCGGCAGCTCACCCTGGGCGGCGAGCCCGGCATCGATGCACGCTTCCATCGCCGCGGCGACCGCGGCCGCGTGCGCGCGCACCGCCGCCTCGGGGCGCCACGCAAGCTCGTTGACCAGTTGCACCCGGGCGATGGACTGCCCGCTTGCCGCCGCCGCCTCGAGCAGCTCGCCGGCGTTGGCGAAGGGGTGGGGCCCGGCGGCCGGCGGCGCGAGCGGCGTGGCCTCGTCCGCCGCCTCGCCCTCGCGGACGATGAAGCCGCCGCCGATCGAATACCAGCGCTGGTCGGCGAGCGGCGTTCCCGCCGCGTCGAAGGCGGCGAAGCGCATCGCGTTCGGGTGCTGGCCGGGGCGGGTCTTGCGGTCGGTCGCGATGCTGGCGGTGAAGCGGCTGGTGCCGCGCGCGAGCGCCTGGCCCGCCGCCTCCCAGCGCGCCGGCGCCGAGCGCACCGCCGCCGGGTCCGCCGTCGCCGGGTCCATGCCCTCGAGGCCGGCGAGGATCGCGGCATGCGTGCCGTGGCCCTGGCCGGTCCAGGCGAGCGAGCCATAGAGCGTTGCGGCGACGCGCGCCGGCGGTGCGGGCAAGGCCGCCATGAAGCGGTCGGCGGCGCGCATCGGCCCCACGGTGTGCGAGGAGGAGGGACCGAGGCCGATGCGGAACAGGTCGAAGATGCCGATGAAGGTCATGCGTCACGGGTTGTGGCCGCCGGCCTTGCCCGGACGGGACGGGCGGGGCGGCGTTGGCGCGAGCATAGGGGGCGCCGCCGGGCGTCGCAAAACGCGCGGCGGCGGCGGGCGGCGCGGCCGAGGATTGCCGGATGCGCGGCTTCGCTGGATGCTGGCGCGGAACCCGACCGGCCCCACAGCTGAAGGACACCCGAACCATGGCCAACCGTGACGCGATCGACGCCATCGCCCCCGAAATCACCGAGATCCGCCGCGACATCCATGCCCATCCCGAGATCGGCATGACGGAGACGCGCACCTCGGCGCTGGTGGCCGAGAAGCTGCGCAGCTGGGGCATCGAGGTGCACAGCGGCATCGGCCGGACCGGCGTCGTCGGCGTGCTGCGCCGCGGCAACGGGCACGGGCGCATCGGCCTGCGCGCGGACATGGACGCGCTGCCGATCGACGAGGCGACCGGCCTCGCCTACGCCTCGCGCAACCCCGGTGTGATGCATGCCTGCGGCCATGACGGGCACACGGCGATGCTGCTCGGGGCGGCGAAATACCTGGCCGAGAATGGCGGCTTCTCCGGCACCGTGCACTTTATCTTCCAGCCGGCGGAGGAGGGGCTGGGCGGCGCGCGGGCGATGATCGCGGACGGGCTGTTCGAGCAGTTCCCGTGCGATGCGGTGTTCGGCATGCACAACCGCCCGGGACTCGAGGTCGGGCGCTTTGCGATCCGCCCCGGCACGCAGATGGCCGGCGGCGCCTTCTTCGACATCGCCATTGCCGGCAAGGGCTCGCACGGGGCGCGGCCGGAGGCGGGGATCGACCCGGTGGTGGTCGCCGCCCAGCTCGTCTCCTCGCTGCAGTCGATCGTCGCGCGCCGGGTGCCGCCGACCGACACCGCCGTCCTCAGCGTGACCCGGATCGCCGCCGGCGAGGCCTACAACGTCATCCCCGAGACCGCGACACTGCGCGGCACGGCGCGGACCATGAAGCACGAAACCATGGCGCTGCTCGAGGCCGAGATGCGCCGCCTCGCCGAAGGCGTGGCCGGCGGGTTCGGCGCCCGGGCGGAGGTCGATTTCCGGGTGCTGTTCGCGCCGCTGGTCAACGACGCGCGCGAGACCGAGGCGATCGTCGCCGCGGCGAGCCGGGTCGCGGGCGCGCAGCGCGTCGAGGCACAGGGGCCGCAGACCATGGCGTCCGAGGATTTCTCCTTCATGCTGGAGAAAGTGCCAGGCGCCTTCATCAATCTCGGCAATGGCGGCGGGGCGGAGGTGCACAATCCGCTCTACAATTTCAACGATGCGGCGATTCCGCACGGCATCGCGCTGTGGGCCGGCATCGTCGAGGAGAAGCTGCCGAAGGCCGGCGGCGAGTAGCGGCGGACGGCGAGGGGTACTGCGCGGCTTCCGTCCAGGCCGGCACGGCACCGTGCCAGCCTGGCCGGAACGCCAACGACCGACGAGGGCATGACCGCGGCTCGATGGTCCGGTTGGCTCATACGTCGCGCGGCCCGCGCGCTGGCGCGGTCGCGCGAGCAGGTGCGCGCGGCGTTGGGAACCTGTGTCGGGGGCGAGCAGCACGACACCGCCGATTACCAGGCCTAAAACGCCGAGGCCGGGCGGCGGTCGCGGTGCTGACGGGCGAGTTTTCCGCGCCGGGTCGAGTGCCGCGCTGGTCCAGGCCGCGCGCGGGCTGTTCACCGCCTGTCCGCCGGGCGAGGGCGCCACCGCCGCCTTCGATGCGGCGGACGCGCCGACCCAGGCGCGCAACCGCGAGTACATCCGCGTCGGCCGATACGAGTGCGCCGTGCACGGCGCCGCGCCAGCGACGACGCTCGCGCAACAGGCTGGGGCGGCGCGGGAGGCGCTGTCATCGCCGTGCCCTTGACCGCGCCGGGCGGCGCTGATGCAGTGGGGCAAACGGAGGGGTTTCATGCGCGCTATCATCCCGTCTCTCGCGGCTCTGGCCGTCGCCGCCGCCATCGTCCCGGCCGTCACCGCTCCGGCCTGGGCCAGGGACAGCGTCAGCATCGGCATGACGCTGGAGCCGCCGATCCTCGACCCGACCGCGGGCGCCGCGGCGGCGATCGGCGAGGTGACGTACCAGAACATCTTCCAGGGGCTGACCCAGATCGACGCGGCGGGGCAGGTGGTGGCATCGCTCGCCACGTCCTGGAGCGTGTCGGCGGACGGCAAGACCTACACGTTCCATCTCGCCAAGGGCGTGGTGTTCAGCGACGGCGAGAAATTCGGCTGCGACGACGTGAAGTTCAGCCTCGACCGCGCGCGCGGCAAGGACAGCGTCAATCCGCAGAAGGCGCTGTTCGCGCCGATCGCCAGCGTCGCCTGCCCCGATGCCGCGACCGCGGTGGTGACGCTCGGCCAGCCCACCGCGAGCTTCCTGTTCGGCATGGCGATGCCGGCCGCGGTGATCGTCGCGCCCGGCTCGGCGGCGGGCGACAAGACGAAGCCGGTCGGCACCGGGCCCTACATGCTGGGAAACTGGGTCAAGGGCGACCATGTGACGCTCGTGCGCAATCCGAAATATTCGGGCAAGGCGCCGGCGATGGCCTCGGCGACGTTCCGCTTCATCGCCGACCCCGCGGCGGCGACGGCGGCGATGCTCGCCGGCAACCTCGATGCCTTCACCCTCTTCCCCGCCCCCGAGGCGATCGCACAGCTCAAGGCCGACAAGAAGCTGCGCGTCGAGATCGGCAGCACCAGCGGCAAGATCATCGTCTCGCTCAACGAGGCGAAGAAGCCGTTCGGCAACCTGCTGGTGCGCCGCGCCATGGCCTACGCGATCGACCGCAACGCCTATAACCAGGCGGTGCTCGACGGCTACGGCACGCCGATCGGCAGCCACGACGTGCCGGGCGACGCCGGCTATGTCGATCTCGCCAGCACCTATCCCTACAACGCGGCGAAAGCGAAGCAGTTGCTGGCCCAGGCGGGCTATCCGCACGGCTTCGCGATGACGATGGTGCTGCCGCCGCCGGCCTATGCGCGGCGCGGCGGCGAGGTGATCGCGGCGATGCTGGGCCAGGTCGGCATCAAGGTGAAGCTCGTGGACATGGAGTGGGCGCAGTGGCTGTCGCAGGCGTTCACGCACCACGACTACGAGGCGACGATCGTTTCGCACGTGGAACCGCGCGATCTCTACCAGTACGCCAACCCGCACTATTACTGGAACTACCACAGCGCCACCTACGACGCGCTCTACAAGAAGTACCAGGCGGCGACCGATCCGGCCGCGCAGCTGGCGTTGTGGGGCGACCTGCAGAAGCAGCTCGCCCACGACGAGCCCAATATCTTCCTCTGCGCGATGCCCAAGATCGGGGTCTGGAACGCCAATCTGCGCGGCATGTGGAAGAACGCGCTGATCACGGTCGATATCGTCGGCCAGATGAGCTGGGCAAAATAAGCGCCGCCGCGGCGCGGCGGGGCCTGTCGTGACGGGGTTTCTGCTGCGCCGGCTGCTGGGGCTCGCGCTGATGCTCGTCGCCGCCTCGCTGGTGGTCTTCGCGGTGATGAATGTGCTGCCCGGCGACCCGGCGCTGCTGATGCTGGGCACCGGGGCGAGCCGGGCCACGCTTGCGGCGCTACGCCACCAGATGGGGCTCGACCTGCCGCTGTGGCAGCAATATCTGCGCTGGGCCGGCGGGCTGCTGCGCGGCGATTTCGGCATCTCATACACCTACCAGACGCCGGTCGCGGGGCTGATCCTCGCGCGCCTGGGCGTGACCCTGCCGCTCGCGGCGATGAGCATCGGGCTCGCGGTGGCGATCGCCATCCCGGTCGGCGTGGTCGCGGCGACGCACCAGGGCAAGGCGGCGGACGCGGCGCTGATGGGCGCGGCCCAGCTCGGCGTCGCGGTGCCGAATTTCTGGCTCGGCCTGCTGCTGATCCTGCTGTTCGCGGTCCGGCTCGGCTGGCTGCCGGCGAGCGGGTTTCCGGGCTGGTCGGGCGGGCTCGGGGCGGGGCTCGCGGCGCTGCTGATGCCGGCCGTCGCGCTGGCGCTGCCGCAGGCGGCAATCCTCGCGCGCGTCACCCGCTCGGCGGTGATCGAGGCGGCGGGCGAGGACTATGTGCGCACCGCGCGCGCCAAGGGCCTCGCCGCGCGCGCGGCGATCTGGGGCCATGCGCTGCCCAACGCGCTGATCCCGGTGGTCACGATCCTGGGCTTCCAGTTCTCCTACCTGCTCGCCGGCACGGTGGTGATCGAGAACGTGTTCACCCTGCCCGGCATGGGGCGGCTGCTGTTCCAGGCGATCGCCGGGCGCGACCTGATCACGGTGCAGGATATCGTGGTGCTGCTGACCGGCAGCGTCATCGTGGTCAACACGCTGGTCGACCTCGCCTATGCCGCGATCGACCCGAGGGTGTCGCTCGCCGGCATGCCGGGGCGGGACGACGAGGGATGAGCCTGCCGCGCAACCTGCGCGTGGGCCTGGCGCTGACGGTGCTGGTGGTCGGCGTCGCGGTGCTCGCCGAGTTCTGGACGCCGTATCCGCCGCTGGCGATCGACGTGCTGCACCGCCTCGCCCCGCCCTCCGCCGCGCACTGGCTGGGCACCGATAATTTCGGCCGCGACGTCCTCTCCCAGCTCATGGCCGGCGCCGGCACCTCGCTGTTCGTCGCGGTGATCGCGGTGGCGGTGGGGGCGGGGATCGGTATCCCCGCCGGAGTGGTGGCCGCGGTGGGCGGCGGCCTGGTGGACACGGCGCTGATGCGCCTGGCCGACCTCACCTTCGCCTTTCCCGCGCTGCTGACGGCGGTGATGATCACGGCGCTGCGCGGGCCGGGGGCCGCCAACGCGATGCTGGCGATCGGCATCTTCAACATTCCGGTGTTCGCGCGGCTGGCGCGCGGGGCGGTGCTGTCGCTGCTGCGGCGCGACTTCGTGCTCGCTGCACGCGCCGTTGGCGTGCCCTGGCGCGGCATCGCCTGGCGCCACCTGCTGCCCAACGCGGCGCCGATCCTGCTGGTGCAGGCGACGATCCAGTTCGCGCTGGCGGTGCTGGCCGATGCAGCGCTGTCCTATCTCGGCCTCGGGGCGCAGCCGCCGCAGCCGTCCTGGGGGCGGATGCTCGCCGAATCGCAGAACTATGTCTGGACCGACCCGCTGCTGCCGGTGCTGCCGGGGATCGCCATCGTGGTCGCGGTGCTCGGGCTCAACCTGCTCGGCGACGGGCTGCGCGACCGGCTGGATCCGAAACTGCGGCGCGGCCGCTAAGCGCGGCTACCTGGTCAGCGCCGCTATTTGTTGCCGATGCTCATGTCCAGCAGCGAGTGGTGCAGCGGCCGGCTGGCGACCGGCGCCGCCGGCGGCGCCTCGGCCACCTCGACGTGGCGCACCGTCGGTGCGGGATGCGTGTTGGCCAGGATCGCGCCGTTATCCGGCCGGTCGTAGATGAAGCCGTAGGTCGGATAGACACTGCCGAACTGCCCCGGATAGTGCGGGCCGAGACCGACGCGCACCGCCGTCCAGTCGTTGTTCGGC
Organism: Pseudomonadota bacterium; assembly: GCA_021784255.1. Classification (GTDB taxonomy): domain Bacteria; phylum Pseudomonadota; class Alphaproteobacteria; order Acetobacterales; family Acetobacteraceae; genus JAJXXT01. Next base: position 7,191 of record JAJXSZ010000145.1, read on the forward strand.
GAGACGTCGATCGCCACGATGTTGCGCGAGATGCCGCTGTGGTTGGAGCCCGGCCCGCCCCAGTTGGCGTGCTCGATCAGAATCTCCCGGGTGTTGACGATGCTCATCACCACCGAGACATGGCCGAGCGGCATGCGCGCGATGCCGCGGAAGTCCAGCACCGCGCCCGGCTCCGGCCGGTGCCCGCGGGCGTAATGGCCGGCGGCGTTGTACCACCAGTCCTTGGCGTTGCCGATGATCTTGATGCCGGAGACGTCGCGGGCGAAGGGCACGCACCATTCCCAGCGCGGGTAATAGACCGCCTTCGCCGGATGGAAGACCTGCGGGTACAGCTTCGGCTGGAACGCGGCGGACTGGCGCGCGGCCGACCGGTC
>JAJXSZ010000146.1 GCA_021784255.1 Pseudomonadota bacterium
GCCGATGCGGGCAAGATACGCCATCGCCGCGTGGTTGCCGGACAGCAGCAGATGGTTGCCGTTGTCGATAACGACGCCGAGTTCGCGGTCGGGATAAGAGCGGGCGCGGCCGCCGGCGGCGGGTCCGGCCTCGTGCACGCTGACCCGCACCCCGCGCGACGCGAGCGCCGTGGCCGCCGCGAGTCCGGCGAGGCCGGCGCCGACGACGTGGACGTGGCGCGGAGGACTCACGAGATGCCGAAGCGCAGCGCGATGTAGAATTTCTCCCACAACGGCAGGCGGACGCGGCGGTGCAGGTCGCGCCAGCCGCGGGCACGCACGCGGCGCAGGATCGCGGCATAGGTGGCGCCCATCAGCCGCGCCGGCTTCATCGCCGCCTGCTCGCAGCGACGCATCGCCTGCTCGGCGGCGGCAAAATGCGCCTCGGCGCGGGTGGCGAGCCGCGCCGCCGCGCGCGGCAGGCTGGGGCTCGACAGCGCGTCCGGCAGGCGGGGTGGCACGCCCTCGGCCTCCAGATCCTCGCGCGGCAGGTAAAGCCGGCCGCGTGCCGCATCCTCGCCGACATCGCGCAGGATGTTGGTCATCTGCAGGGCGCGGCCGAGATGGTAGGCGACCTCATCCGCGGCCGCCGAGGCGTCGCCGAAGGCGCGCACGGAGAGCCGGCCGACGGCGGCGGCGACCCGGTCGCAATAGAGATCGAGGGTGGCGAGATCCGGGGCGATGATCGGCGTGGCGGCGTCCATCGCCATGCCGTCGACGACAGCGAGGAAATCCTCCTCGCGGAGCCCGTAGGCGGCAATCGCCGGGCGCAGCACCCGCGTCACCGCCTCGTCGGCGCGACCCTCGGCATAAAGCGCGGCGATACGGCCGCGCCAGGCATCGAGGCGCGGTGCCTTCTCGGCGAATTGCGCCTCGTCGTCGGCGATGTCGTCGACGATGCGGCAGAATGCGTAGATCGCGTACATCACCTGGCGGCGCGGCGGCGGCAGCACTGCCATGCCACGGTAGAAGCTGGTGCCGGCGGCGCGGACCAGCGCCTCGACCTCGTCGAGATCGCTTCGCCTGGCGTCGAGTCCGGTCTCCGCCTTCGCGTTCATGTGACGGCTCCGGGGCTGGAAGAAGCGGGTCTGGCAAAGTGGGTGAACGCGGCGATCAGACTGGCGGCGAAGTCCGGCCGCGTCAGGGCGACGCGGCGGGCGATGGGGTCGCTGCGGCGCAGCCGCCGCGCAAGACGCCGTGCCAGGCCGTCGATCGCCGCCGTCTCCAGGCGCAGGCGCCGATCGCGTACGAAGGCAGGCAGCGGCGCTCCCGCCATCAGCGCGTCGCAGTGGTCGAGCAGCGCGTCGAACGTCGCGCGCAAGCCCGTGGTCGCCATCCGGGCGCGCAGGTCCTCGACCGAGGCATGGTTGGCGCTCAGCATATCGAGCGGCAGATAGCAGCGATCCAGCCGCGCCAGGTCATTCGTTGCATCCTGGAGATGATTGAGCACCTGCAACACACTGCACAGCGCATCGGAAGCCGGCCAGGTATCGTGGGCCTCGCCGTGCAGGTCGAGCACGTGGCGGCCGACGGGCATCGCCGAGTGGCGGCAGTAATCGAGCAGGGCATCCCAGGTTTCGTAGCGTCGCCTGGTCGCGTCCTGGCGGAAGGCGACGAGCAGGTCGCGGGCATGGCGATCGGTGGTGCCGGTCGCGGCGAGGCTCGCGCGCAGGGCAGCGGCACTGGGGCTGCCGGCGGCCTGAGCGCCGGTCAGCACCGCCTCCATCGTGTCGAGTCGCGCGATCTTGTCCTCCGGGGCGAGCGTGGCGCTGTCCGCGATATCGTCGGCGTTGCGGGCAAACGCGTAGAAGGCATGCACGGCGGGGCGCAGGCGCGCGGCAATGAGGAAGGAGCCGACGGGAAAATTCTCGGCGGTCCGGTCCTTGCCGGACCATTCCTCGACGGAGGCGGCCGCGCTCATGCCGCGCCACCGCGGGTCGCGTTCGGATAGGCGCGCGACTTCCATTGCACGCCGTGGCCGCGGTGATGCGCCAGCGCCGCGGCGAGCGTCGCGCCCATGTAGAAGAGCGCGACCAGCGGCAGGAGCGGCGCCCAGACGAAGCTGCGCCGGTAGCGCCGCAGGCTCGGCAGGTAGGTCGCGGCCATCAGCGCCCAGCCGGCAAGCCCCATCCAGCGCGCGAGACCGTGGGCGAACAGGGCAAGCGCCGGCGGGGCGAGAAAGACGACGGCCAGGCCCAGCAGCGTGCCGACGAGAAGCAGCGGCGAGTTGCCGAGCTGCACATAGGCGGAACGCGCGATCATGCGGCCGATGTCGCGCCAGGACGGATAGGGGCGGATGGAGCGGGCGAGCGGCGCGTGCAGCAGCGCCACCGGTGCGTGCGGCTTCAGCGCGCGGGCGAGGGCAACATCGTCGATCAGGGCCCCGTGGATGGCTTCGATGCCGCCCGCGGCGCGCAGCGCGTCGCGGCGTATCAGCACCGTGCCGCCGGCGGCGGCGGCGGTGCGCCGGCGGCGGTCGTTCACGTAACGGAAGGGATAGAGCAGCTGGAAGAAGTGCACGAACGCCGGGATAAGCGCGCGTTCGGCCGCGCTCTCGCAGCGCAGCGCCACCATGCCGCTCACCATGCCGAGGCCGTGGGCGCGCATCGCGGCGAGCAGGGAGGCCGCATGGCCGGGATCGTGCACGATGTCGGCATCGGTCAGCAGGATCAGTTCCTCATCGCTGGCGGCGACGCCCTGTTGCAGCGCCCAGAGCTTGCCGGCCCAGCCCGGTGGGCGCGGCGTGCCGGCCAGCACCGCGAGCCGCGCGCTGCCGGCCTGCGCCCGGGCGATCGACGCGGTGGCGTCGCTGCTCTCGTCGTCCACGAGCACCACGCGAAACGGCCCGGGATAATCCTGGGCCAACAGCGAGCCGATCGCCGCGGCGATGGTCGGCGCCTCGTCGCGCGCCGGTATGATAGCCACCAGCGGCGGGGCATTTTCCGGCGCGGCACGGCGCAGCACCGGCTCCGTATGCCACCAACCACCGTGCAGCAGCGTCAGATAGAGCCAGCCGAGCAGCGCGAGAGCGGCAACGACGATCATGGCTGGACCATTCCCACCGCGCGGAACCAGGCAACGGCGTCATGGACCGCGTGGCCGGCCGGGCGCGGTGCGTAGCCGAGCTCGCGGATCGCCTTGGCCGAGGAGAAGAACATTTTCTTGCGTGCCATGCGCAGGTGGTCGCGCGTCACCACCGGTTCGATGCCGAAACGGCCAAGCCATTCGCAGGCGATGGCGACGGGCCAGAGCGGCGCCACCGGCAGGGCAATGCGCGGGGGTTTGCGGCCGGCCTCCTGTGCGACCAGGGCGAGGAGGTCGCGCAGCAGCAGGTTTTCCGATCCCAGGATGTAGCGCTCGCCGATACGCCCGCGCTCCAGCGCCAGCAGATGCCCCTGCGCCACGTCGTCCACGTGCACGATGTTGAGGCCGGTATCGACATAGGCGGGGATGCGTCCGGCGGCGGCGTCGGCGATCATGCGTCCGGTGGGGGTCGGCTTGATGTCGCGCGGGCCGACCGGCCCGGCGGGGTTGACGATGACCGCGGGCAGGCCGCGCTCGCGCACCAGCCGCAGCACCGCCTGCTCGGCCTGGTATTTGGAACGCTTGTAGACGCCGACGATCGCCTCCGCGGTGACGCGCGTCTCCTCGTCGGCTTCGCCACCACCGGGATCGAGGCCGAGCGCGGCAACCGAGCTGCAATGGACGATACGTTCGACGCCGGCGTCCAGGGCGGCCTGCATCAACGCCGTGGTGCCCGCAACATTGGCGGCGAGCATCGCGCCGGGATCGGGCACCCAGATCCGGTAGTCGGCCGCGACGTGCACCAGGTAGCGGCAGCCGGCGACGGCGGCGGCGAGGCCGGCGGGCTGGCGCAGATCGCCCTCGAACAGATCGGCCTCGATGCCCTCGAGGTTGCGGCGGTCGGAACCGGGACGGACCAGCAGGCGCAGCCGGTGGCCGCGCGCGGCCAGGCGGCGCGCGACGGCAGAGCCGACGAAGCCGGTGGCGCCAGTCAGCAGCGTGATGTCGCCGTCAGGGGAAGTGGGCATGGCGCGCTCGTATAGACGCAGGGGCGCGAGCGATGAAGTCATGGCCATGGTGCGCGGGCGGCAGCCAGCCAGAAGGCGGGAGCATGGAGGATAAGCCGCTCAAGACTCAATGGTTATTGCAGCCAACGGGTTTGTCACGTCGGTTTCACGGTGGGCTGATGGCGCGCGAACGTCAGCCGTCTAAGCGGACACATCCGGGCAAAGACGCACCGGCCGGGGAGGTAGGGTTGGCTGAAGGCGGGCAAGTCGCACGGCGCCGCAACGGCTCTCAGGCCGTTGGTGCCGTCGCCGAACGTCTCAGCGAGCGCTTGCGGCGGCGGGGCATCCATTATGCGTGGGTGATGCTTGTCCTGACCTTCCTGACCATGCTCGCGACCTCAGCGACGATGGGCATGGCCGGCGTGCTGATGCGGCCGTTGCAGGGCCAGTTCGGCTGGGATTCGGGGGCGATTTCCGGCGCCATGGCGATGCGCCTGGTGCTCTACGGGCTCACCGGACCGTTTGCCGCAGCGATCATGCTGCGCTACGGCCTGCGCCGGGCGGTCTGCGCGGCCCTGTTCTGCATCACCGTCGGGCTGCTGCTGATCACACGGATGAATGGCCTGTGGCAGCTCTACGTGTTCTGGGGCCTGCTGGTCGGAGTCGGCACCGGCATGACGGCGATCGTGCTCGGCGCGACGGTCGCCAATAACTGGTTCAGCCGCCGGCGCGGCATGGCGCTCGGCATCGTGGCGACCGCGGCGGCGAGCGGGGCGATCGGTTTCGTGCCGATTTCCGCATGGATCGCCGAGTATATCGGCTGGCGCTTCTCGGTGGTGCCGCCGATCGCCCTTTGCTCGCTCGCCTTCGTGCTGGTGGGGCTGCTGGCGCGCGACCATCCCTGCGAGCTTGGCCTGCCAGCCTATGGCGAAGTTGTGGTGACGCAAGCGCAGGCACGGCGCACGGGGGCGGCGCGGCTGTCGTTCGGCGCGCTGCGGCGCGCCTTGCCGACACGTTCCTTCTGGGTGCTGATCGGCGGCTACGCGGTCTGCGGCTTTACCACCAACGGCCTGATACAGACCCATTTCATCCCGCTGCTTCAGGATCACGGCATCGCCGAGGACGCGGCGGCGGGCGTGTTTGCGATGATGGCGATGTTCGACTTCGTGGGCGCGATCGGGGCGGGCTACCTCACGGACCGTTATGACCCGCGCAAGCTGCTGCTGTTCTATTACCTCGTCCGCGCGGCCGTGCTCCTGCTGCTGCCGTTTTCCGGGTTCTCCGGCTGGCAACTGGCGCTGTTCGGGATGTTCTACGGGCTGGGCTGGATCGCGCCGGTACCGCCGACGATCCGCCTGACCTCGGAATCGTTCGGCACGGCGCAGGGATCGCTGGTGTTCGGCTGGCTGTTTGCCGGCCACCAGCTCGGCTCGGCCGCAGCGGCACTCGGGGCGGGCATCGTGCACGATTCGCTGGGGTCCTATACGCCCTCCTTCCTGCTCGGCGGCGCGCTCTGCCTCATCGCCGGGGCCACCGCGCTGCTGCTGCCGCGCGAAGGACGCCGGGGCGCCGAGGCGGCCGCGGCCGCCGCCCCGCTGGTCGCCCCCGTTGCCATGCCGATGGCGGCAACGCTCGCCGCGGAATAGGCCGCAGCGGCGCGACGGCCGTTGGCCCGCGCAGCGTCCGGACGCGTTCTGCCCCCCCTGGGGGCGCAGGCCTGGGGGCGCGGACTTTTGGGGGCGTGGCCTGTTACTGCAGCCGCAGCATGTGGTCGGCGTGGCGCCAGCGTGGTCCATGGAGTTCGGCCACCGCGACGCGGACCGAGTGCAGTGTGCCTTCGATCTCGCGGCGCCAGAAATCCAGGAACTGCCGCAGCGCCGGGTAGTCCGGATCCACGTCCATCTGCTGCCACACGAAACTTTGCAGCACGGTGGGGTGATCGGGGAGGTGGTAGAGGATTTCGGCCGTGGTGAGCCGCCAGGGGCGCAGGATCGGCATCGTCCTGGGGGAGGAGATCAGGGTCGGGTCCGGCATCGTGCGTGACGTCTCCAGCGTAATGTCCGTCGGTGAACTGATCGCCGCGAGAAACTCTGCCTGGGCCTCGCGGCCCGTCGTCGCGGGCCCTGGAGGTCGAGCATGGCATGCAAGGGGGGCGAGGGCGCAAGAAAAAACACAAATGAATCAGCGTATTATCACTCGCCCGCCAAGAGTGCTGCCGAGCGTCCTTGACCTGAGGCCGCCGCCACCTTAGATCGCGCAGCACTCGCCCCTCGCGAGTGCTAACGAACCGGTGCCGCGAGGGACGGGTCCGAATACGACCATCATGAACTCCAACCCCATTCAGGAGCGATCCGAATGAAGTTCCGTCCCCTGCACGACCGGGTCGTCGTCCGTCGGCTGAATGCCGAGGAAAAGACGTCGGGCGGCATCATCATCCCCGACACCGCCAAGGAGAAGCCGATGGAAGGCGAGATCATCGCTGCCGGCCCCGGGGCGCGCAACGAGGCCGGCCAGCTGGTTCCGCTCGACGTGAAGGCGGGCGACCGGGTGCTCTTCGGCAAGTGGTCCGGCACCGAGGTCAAGATCGACGGCGAAGAGCTGCTGATCATGAAGGAGAGCGACATCATGGGGATCATCGAGGCGACCGCCGCCAAGAAGAAGGCCGCCTGATCCCTTCTGCTCCCGTTCGGATGCCAACACGTTTTCTCTAGAGAGGATCGAGACACATGCCTGCAAAGGACGTACGTTTCGGGTCGGACGCGCGCGCGCGCATGCTGCGCGGCGTGGACGTTCTCGCCGATGCCGTGAAAGTGACGCTGGGCCCCAAGGGCCGCAACGTCGTGATCGACAAGAGCTTCGGCGCTCCCCGGATCACCAAGGACGGTGTGACGGTGGCGAAGGAGATCGAGCTCGCCGACAAGTTCGAGAACATGGGCGCGCAGATGGTGCGCGAGGTGGCCTCGAAGACCAACGACATCGCCGGTGACGGCACGACGACGGCAACGGTGCTCGCGCAGTCGATCGTGCGCGAGGGCGCGAAGGCCGTGGCCGCGGGCATGAACCCGATGGACCTCAAGCGCGGCGTGGACAAGGCCGTGGTGGCGCTGGTCGAGGAGCTCAAGAAGAAGACCCGCAAGATCACCACCCAGGCGGAGACCGCTCAGGTCGGCACGATCTCGGCCAACGGCGAGGCGGAGATCGGCAAGATGATCTCCGAGGCGATGCAGAAGGTCGGCAACGAGGGCGTGATCACGGTCGAGGAGGCCAAGGGCATCCAGACCGAGCTCGACGTCGTCGAGGGCATGCAGTTCGACCGCGGCTATGTCTCTCCGTACTTCATCACCAATGCGGAGAAGATGATCGCCGAGATGGATCAGCCCTACATCCTGATCCACGAGAAGAAGCTCTCCGGCCTGCAGCCGATGCTGCCGCTGCTCGAGACCATCGTGCAGTCCGGCCGCCCGCTGATGATCA
>JAJXSZ010000147.1 GCA_021784255.1 Pseudomonadota bacterium
GGCGGCGGCGCGTCCGCGGCGGCGTGCTCGGGCGCGACCTCGGGCGCGACACCGGGTGCGGGCGAGGGCGGCAGGGGCGATGGCGAGGCCGGGGCCTGCGCCGATGCGGCGGTCATGATGGTCGCTCCCCGGCGCTCAGGCCGCTGTTGAGGCCGTCCTCGAGCGGCGCCACGCACCAGCGGCCACGCCCGGCCCGCTTGGCGGTGTACATCGCCTGGTCGGCGCGATGGATCAGGCTGTCGATGTCCTCGCCCGCGCCCGCCGCATGCGCCGGCGCATGGGCGGGCTCGCCGGCCAGGCCACTCGTCGCCCCGCCGCCGGCCGGATGGTGGGGCGGCCAGCGCGTGGCGATGCCGATGGAGACGCCGAGCCGCGAGGTCACGCAGGCCGGCGTCAGCGTCGGGACCGCGAGGCGCAGCGCCTCGGCCCGCTCCGCGGCGGTCAGCGAATCCGCGCCGTCGAGCCAGATCGCGAACTCGTCGCCGCCGAGGCGCGCGACCAGGTCGGCGGGGCGCACCGTCTCGCGCAGCAGCCCGGCGGCGGCGACCAGGGCGGCGTCGCCGGCGTCGTGGCCGGCTTCGTCGTTGAGTTCCTTGAAGCGGTCGAGATCGACGAAGATCAGTGTACCGGGCAGGGATTCGCGGTCCAGCCGGTCGAGGCGGCGGGCGATCTCGTCGAGGAAGGCGCGGCGGTTGAGCAGGCCGGTCAGCGGATCGGTGCGCGCCTGGCGGGCCATCTCGCGCTGGATCGCGTCGTGGTCGAGGATGACGCGGACGATGCCGACGGCGGAGGCGGCGAGCATCATCTCGTCGGCATCCCAGGCGCGCCCGCCGGCGCCGCGCCACAGCACGATGCCGGCCTGCGCGGCGTAGCCGTCGTCGCTGGGGCAGGCGAGCACCAGTTCGCCCTCCGGCGCGCGGGCCTGCACCGGCTGGCTGCCGCCGGCTTCCAGCAGCGTCAGCGCGGTATGGCGGACCGGGCCGAAATCGGCGCCGAAGGCGTGCTGCACGGAGGACTCGACGCCGTCGCCGAGCATGTCCACGACGACGCAGCCGGCGGCGCCGACGGCGGTGGCGAGCGAGTGCAGCGCCACCTGCATCATCCGCGGGGCCATCACCTCGTGGCGCATCCGCCAGAGGATGTGGTCCACCACCTCGCCACGGCGCAGCGCCGCCGCGAGCGCCGCATCGTGGCGGTCCTGGGCGGTCATGTCCTGGCCGATGCCGCGCGCGCCGATGACGTTGCCGGCGGCGTCGAACAGCGGCGCCACGGAAAAGGCGAGGCAGACGCAACTGGCGTCGGCGCGGCGCAGCCAGGCGCGGCGCCGATGCACCGGCGCGGCGACGTGAAACGGATTGGCGCCGGGCTCGCCGTCGGTGCGCGCGATGAGGATGTCAGCCGGCTGGCCGAGCAGGGTCGCGGCGGGCCAGCCGAGCACCACCTCGGGGTGGACGAAGACGAAGCGCTGGCGGGCGTCGGTCTCGAAGGCCAGGTCGGCCGCCAGCGTCGCCAGATCGCGCCAGCGCTGCCGGCTTTCCAGCAGCGCGTGCGCCACCGGCGGCGGCGAGGTCGAGGCAGGCTCGGTCTCAATTTCGAGCATGGCGCGATGAAACAGGGAAACGGTGAAGACGAGGCTAACGCCGGTGCGTTGACTCGCTGCCAGCCGCTGCGCATGGTCCGCCGCCCCTATCGGAACGGATGCCGACCATGACTGACGACGCGCTTGCCGCCACCATCGACGCGCTCTGGGAGCGCCGCGAGACGCTCTCGCCGGCAACCGCCGGGGTGGATCGCGCGGCGGTCGAGACGGCGCTGGCACGCCTCGAGACGGGCGCGGCGCGGGTGGCGGCGCCGGCCGCCTCGGGCTGGGTGGTGCACGAATGGCTGAAGAAGGCGGTGCTGCTGTCCTTCCGCCTCAACGACAGCGTGCCGATGCCGGGCGCCGGCGGCGCGCCGGTGTGGGACAAGGTCCGGATGGCGTTCGAGGGCTGGGGCGAGGCGCAGTTCCGCCAGCGCGGCTTCCGCGCCGTGCCGGGGGCGGTGGTGCGGCGCTCGGCCTATATCGCGCCGGGCGTGGTGCTGATGCCGTGCTTCGTCAATGTCGGCGCCCATGTCGGCGCCAACACCATGATCGATACCTGGTCCACGGTCGGCTCCTGCGCGCAGGTCGGCGCGAACTGCCATATCTCGGGCGGCGTCGGCATCGGCGGCGTGCTGGAGCCGCTGCAGGCGGCGCCGGTGATCATCGAGGACGACTGCTTCATCGGCGCGCGCTCGGAGGTGGCGGAGGGCGTGGTGGTGGAGCGCGGCGCGGTGCTGTCGATGGGCGTCTTCCTCGGCGCCTCGACGCGCATCATAGATCGTGCCACAGGCGAAACGTTCTACGGACGGGTGCCGGCCTATTCGGTGGTGGTCCCGGGCTCGCTGGCCGGCAAGCCGCTGGCCGACGGGACACCGGGGCCCGCGCTCGCCTGCGCGGTGATCGTCAAGCGCGTGGACGCGAAGACGCGGGCCAAGACCTCGATCAACGAGCTGCTGCGGTCGTGAGCGCGGCCGCCGCCGACCCGCTGGCGCTGGCGCAGGCGCTGATCCGCGCCCGCTCGGTGACGCCGGCCGACGATGGGGCGCAGGCAGTGCTGGCGGCCGCGCTCGAGCGGCTCGGCTTCGCCGTGCACCGGCTGCGCTTCGGGGCGATCGAGAACCTCTATGCGCGGCTCGGCGACGGCGCGCCGCATCTGTGCTTCGCCGGGCATACCGACGTGGTGCCGGCGGGCGAGGGCTGGAGTGCCGATCCGTTCGCCGCCGAGGTGCGCGAGGGCATGCTCTACGGGCGCGGCGCGTGCGACATGAAGGGGGCGATCGCCGCTTTCGTCGCCGCGGTCGAGACGCATCTGGCGGCGGGGCGGCCGCGCGGCTCGATCTCGCTGCTGATCACCGGCGACGAGGAGGCGGAGGCGATCGACGGCACCGCCAAGGTGCTGGCGTGGATGCGCGCGCACGGCGAGGTGCCGGATTTCTGCCTCGTCGGCGAACCGACCAACCCCACACGGCTCGGCGAGGTGATCAAGATCGGCCGGCGCGGCTCGCTCAACGCGCGCATCGTGGTGCACGGCACGCAGGGCCATTCGGCCTATCCGCAGCTCGCGGACAACCCGTGCCACCGGCTGGTGGCGACCCTGGCGGAGCTGACCGGCCGGCGGCTCGATGCGGGAAGCGAACATTTCGAGCCGACATCGTTGCAGGTGACCAGCATCGATGTCGGCAACCCGGCGACCAACGTGATCCCTGGCAGCGCCACGGCACGGCTCAACATCCGCTTCAACGACCGCCATTCCGGCGCCGCGCTCGAAGCCTGGCTCGGCGAGGTCGTGGCAAAGCACGCGCCGCGCCACGAGCTGACCGTTGCGGTTTCCGGCGAGAGCTTCCTCACCGCGCCCGGCCCGATGGTGGCGAAGCTCGTGGCCGCGGTCACGGCGGCGACCGGGGTGACACCGCGGCTCGACACCGGCGGCGGCACGTCGGATGCGCGATTCATCACGCATCTCTGTCCGGTGGCGGAGTTCGGGCTGGTGGGACGGACCATGCACAAGGCCGACGAGGCGGTGCCGGTCGCCGAGCTGCGCGCACTGGCCGAGACCTATCGCGCGGTGATCGCCGCGTTCGTCCGATGACGCCGCAAGGCAGCCCGCCGCGGCGGCCGACGCCGCCCGGCATGGCGCCGCGGCGCCGCTTCGGCGTCGGCGGCGGGATGCTGCGCCTCGCCCTGTTCCGCGCCGAGGGGATGGCCGGTTTCCCGGACAGCAAGCAGGGTTTCATCAACAGCTTCGCGCCGCTCCTGGCGATGGCGCTGGTCGGCGGCTTCCTGGTGGCGACGGGCGGCGAGCCCCGGCTGGCACTGGAATCGGTCGGCAGCACCGTGGTCGCGATGCTGGCGCAGCCGGTGGTGTCGCACTGGTTCGCCACGCGCTGGGGGCGCGAGGGGCCGTGGCTGCGCTATGCGACCGCGGTCAACTGGAGCCAGTGGGCGCCGATGCTGGCGATTTTCATGCTGATGCCGCTGGTCCAGCTCGCGCTCGGCATCGGCCTCGCGCCGAAGCTGGTCGCACTCGGGCTGCTGGCGGTGGTGTTCGCCTATGCGCTGGCGCTGTCGTGGTTCCTGGCGAGGATCGGGCTCGGGATCTCGCGCACCCGCGCGCTGGTGCTGGTGATCGCCGTGCACCTGGTGCTGGTCGTCGTCGTCGAGGGGCCGCTGCTGCTCAACGGGCACTGACGCCGGCGAACGGATCGGTCGCGTAACGCACGCCGACGAGGGTCAGCCCCTCGGGCGGCGCCGTCGGGCCGGCCTCGCGGCGGTCGCGGGCGGCGAGGATGGCGGCCGGGCGCGTCGGCGCCCAGCGCCCCTGCCCGACCTGCACCAGCGTGCCCACCAGGTTGCGGACCTGATGGTGGAGGAAGCTGCGCGCCGCCGCTTCGATCACCACCAGCTCGCCGTCGCGGCGCACGTCGAGCCGGTCGAGCGTGCGCAGGGGCGATGCCGCCTGGCAGGCGGCGGCGCGAAACGAGGTGAAGTCGTGCCGGCCGAGCAGGGATTGCGCGGCGCGGTGCATGGCGTCGTGGTCGAGCGGGCGCTCGACGTGCCAGACGCGCCCGGCCAGCAGTGCCGGCGGCGCGCGGCGGTTGAGGATGAGGTAGCGGTAGGCGCGGCCGGTCGCGGCGAGGCGCGCGTTCCAGCCGGCCGGCGCGAGTGCCGCGCGGCGGACGGCGACGCGGTGCGGGCGGAGGTGGAAATTGAGCGCCGCCAGCAGGCGTTCGGGGGCGATGTCGCGGTCGAGGTCGAGGCCCACCACCTGCGCCTCGGCGTGCACGCCGGCGTCGGTGCGCCCGGCAGCGTGGGTAATTGCGGAAGCGAGACGGCTGGCGGCGGCCTCCAGCACCTGCTGGACCGAGACGCCGCTGGTCTGGAACTGCCAGCCGACGAAGCCGGCGCCGTCGTACTCGATCTCGAGCGCGTAGCGGGTCACCGGCCGAGCACGGTGCCGGCGGGGATCGGGTGGCCGCGCAGGAAGTCGGCGGCGGGCATCGCCGCGCCGCCTGGCGCCTGCACCGCGAGCAGCCGCAGCGCGCCGGCGGCGCAGGCGACGGCGAGGGTGTCGTCGAGTACCGTGCCGGGCACGGCACCGGGCACGTCGCTGCCGGGAACCGGCCGCGCCTCCAGCACCTTGAGGACCGTGGCGCCGATGGTCGTGAAGGTGCCGGGCCAGGGCGTGAAGGCGCGCACGCGGCGGTCGAGCGTGGCCGCATCCTGGGTCCAGTCCAGCCTTGCGTCCTCGCGGGCGAGCTTCGGCGCGTAGGTGACGCCCTCCGCGGGCTGGGCGATGGCGGGCGGGTCCTCGGCGAGCGCGCGCAGGACGAGGCGGGCGCCGAGTTCGGCGAGGCGGTCGTGCAGGCCCGCGGCGGTGTCGCGCGGGCCGATCGGGATCGCCTCGCGCAGCAGCATCGCCCCGGTGTCGAGGCCGGCGTCCATCTGCATCACGGTGATGCCGGTCGCGGCGTCACCGGCGAGGATCGCCGCCTGGATCGGCGCCGCGCCGCGCCAGCGCGGCAGCAGGCTCGCATGGATGTTGAGGCAGCCGCGGCGCGGCGCGGCGAGAAAGGCCGGCGGCAGGATCAGCCCGTAGGCGGCGACCACCGCCACGTCGAGCGCGAGGGCGGCGAACGCCTCGGCCTCGGCGGGCGGGCGCAGGCGCGCCGGCGTGTTCACGGCAAGGCCGAGCTCGTCGGCGGCGACGTGCACGGCGCAGCGCAGCACGCGCCGGCCGCGGCCGGCGGGGCGGGGCGGCTGGCAGTAGACGGCGACGACGTCGTGCGCGGCGGCGAGCGCGTGCAGCGCCGGGACGGCGAACCCGGGCGAGCCCATGAAGGCCAGGCGCAACCGCCCCTTCGCCTCCGGCCCCTTCCCCGTCGCCCCCTTCCCTGCCGCCCCCTTGCCTGTCGCTGGCGTCACGGGTCCTTCGAATCCTTCTGGCGCATCTCCTTGGCCAGGCGGCGCAGGATCATGTTGCGCTTCAGCGCCGAGAGGTGATCGACGAAGAGAATGCCGTCGAGATGGTCGAGCTCGTGCTGCAGGCAGGCGGAAAGCAGGCCCTCGGCCTCGACCTGGCGGCGGGCGCCGGTTGCGTCCTCGAAACGCATGACCACGTGGGCGGGTCGCTCGACCTCCGCATACTGGCCGGGCAGCGACAGACAGCCCTCCTCGCGGATCGCGGTCTCCTTGCTGGCGGCGACGATCTCGGGGTTGATCAGCACCATCGGCTGCGGCTTCTCGCCCGGCATCAGATCGACGACGAACAGGCGCAGCAGCGCGCCGACCTGCGGCGCGGCGAGGCCGATGCCGGGCGCGGCGTACATGGTCGCGAACATGCGCGCGACGAGGTCGCGCACCGCCGAGGCGTCGGCGGTCACGACCGGGCGGGCGCGCGCCTTCAGCGTCTTGTGCGGCGCGATCAGGATCGGCAGCAGCTCGACGGGCGCCTTCGGCGGCGCCTTGGACGGCGGCTGGCGCGATGGCGCGGCCGGCGGCTTCGCGTCGGGTGGGGTAGCATCCATCGGCGGGGGATTAGCGCCGGGGCCTCCTTCTGGCAACGCGCGGATGCGTGCCCGCGGCGCAGGCCGCGCCGGCGGCGGCAACCCCTTGCAACGGCGGCGGCTTCAGCCAATCTAACGCTTGCCGGGCTGCCTGGAAGGGGTCCGGCGAACCGCCCCGCTCATCCGAGGAGGCCTGATTGTCGACCCGCGTTTTCGCTTCGCCGCTGTTCCTGGGCTTCGACCATCTCGAGCAGATGCTCGAGCGGGCGAGCAAGAGCACGTCGGACGGCTATCCGCCCTACAATATCGAGCAGATCGGCAGCGCGGGCCTGCGCATCACGCTGGCCGTCGCCGGCTTCACGATGGCGGAGCTGCAGATCACGCAGGAGGACAACCAGCTCGTCATCCGCGGCCGCCAGGCCGATGACAGCCAGGGACGCGTCTTCCTCCACCGCGGCATCGCGGCGCGGCAATTCCAGCGCGCCTTCGTGATGGCCGAGGGGATCGAGGTGCGCGGGGCCTGGCTCGATAACGGGCTGCTGCATATCGACCTGGCCCGGCCGCAGCCCCAGGCGCGGGTGAAGACCATCGCCATCTCCGCGCCGCAGCAGCAGCCACAGCCGCTGCTCGACGGCGACGACGGCGAGGCCCGGCGGTCCGGCGCGGACGCCAACGCAGCAAGAGGAGGGTCGCATGACCTCCGGTGAAGACAGCAGGAATTTCGACGACGACGACGGCGCCGAGGCGGGCGCGGCGATGGCGCAGCTCGACCCGCGCCATCTCTCGCCCGAGCAGCTCGGGCGTCTCGGCGTGGCGCAGATCGCCTATGTGAAGCCGGTGACCGTCAACGGCGCCGCGGTATTCGCGATCCACGCGGCGGACGGCACGCCGATGGCAATCGCCGCCGACCGGGCGCTGGCGT
>JAJXSZ010000148.1 GCA_021784255.1 Pseudomonadota bacterium
ATGAAGCCGCGGCCGGCGCGACTGGCGACGAGATATTTCGTCCCCTCCCGCGCGACCAGCATGGCGATGACGTCGTCCTCGTTGGACAGGTCGGCGAGCAGGCGGATCGGCTGGCCGTCGCCACGCCCGCGCGGCAGGTCGGCGGCGCGCAGCGTGTAGGCGCGCCCGTTGGTGGCGAACAACACCAGCCGGTCGGTCGTTTCGCAGGCGACCAGCGCCTTCAGCCGGTCGCCGTCCTTGAAGCGCAGCTCGGCCGGCTCGGCGACCGCGCCCCTGACGGCGCGGATCCAGCCCTTCTCGGAGAGGATCGCGGTGATCGCCTCGCGCTCGATCAGCGCCTCCGCGGCGACGGCGATCTCGGCTTCGAGCGGCGCGTCCTCGAGGCGGGTGCGCCGCGCGCCGAGTGGTGCCTCGGAAAACTGCTTGCGCACGCGCTCGATTTCCTCGCCCACGCGCTTCCAGCGCAGCGCCTCGTCGCCGAGCAGCGTCTTGAGGTCCTTGCGGTCACGGCCGAGCGATTTGTGCTCGGAGCGGATCTCCACCTCCTCGAGCCGGCGCAGCGAGCGCAGGCGCATGTTGAGGATCGCCTCCGCCTGTTCCTCGACCAGGCCGAAGGTCTGCATCAGCACCGGCCTCGGCTCGTCCTCGGTGCGGATGATGCGGATCACCTCGTCGAGGTTGAGATAGACGGCAAGGAAACCCTCAAGGATCAGCAGCCGCTTCTCGATCGCGGCGAGCCGGTGGCGGGAGCGGCGGATCAGCACCTCGTGGCGGTGGTCGAGCCAGGCGCGCAGCACCGTGCCGACGCTCATGACGCGCGGCGTGCGCGTCGCGTCCAGCACGTTCATGTTGAGGCCGAAACGTGTCTCGAATGCCGTCGCGCGGAACAGGCTCGCCATCAGCACCTCGGGCTCGACGGCGCGCGTCTTCGGCTCCAGCACGATGCGCACGTCCTCGGCGCTCTCGTCGCGCACATCGCCGAGCAGCGGCAGCTTCTTCTCCTCCAGCAGCTGCGCGATCTGCTCGATCAGCCGCGCCTTCTGCACCTGGTAGGGGATCTCGGTGACGACCACGCTCCAGGTGCCGTGCTTGCCCCGCTCGACCTCCCAGCGCGCGCGCAGCCGGAACGTGCCGCGTCCCGTTTCGTAGGCGTTCTCGATCGCGGCGCGGTCCTCGGCGAGGATGCCGCCGGTCGGGAAGTCCGGCCCCGGCAGGTGGGCGAGCAGCTCGGCGGTCGTGGCGTTCGGGTGCCTGATGAGGTGCAGCGCCGCAGCGCATACCTCGCCCGCGTTGTGCGGTGGGATCGAGGTGGCCATGCCGACCGCGATGCCGGCGGCGCCATTGGCCAACAGGTTCGGAAATGCGCCCGGCAGCACGACGGGCTCGCTTTCCTCGCCATCGTAGGTCGGGCGGAAATCGACCGCGTCCTCGCCGATCCCGTCGAGCAGCGCCTGCGCGACCGCGGTCAGCCGGGCCTCGGTGTAGCGCATCGCCGCCGCGTTATCGCCGTCGATGTTGCCGAAATTCCCCTGCCCCTCGACCAGCGGGTAGCGCACCGCGAAATCCTGCGCGAGGCGCACCATCGCGTCGTAGATCGCAGCGTCGCCATGCGGGTGGTACTTGCCCATCACGTCGCCCACGATGCGGGCGCATTTCTTGAAGCCGGCGGCGGGATCGAGGCGCAGCTGGTGCATCGCGTAGATCAGCCGCCGATGCACCGGCTTCAGCCCGTCGCGCACATCCGGCAGCGAGCGCGCGGTGATCGTGGACAGCGCATAGGCGAGATAGCGCTCGGACAGCGCCTCGGCGAGCGGCGTCGTCTCGACCAGGCCGATTCCGTCATCCGCCATTGTTCTCTCCGGCAAGCTTTTCGATCAGGTCGTAGAGGGCGAGCCGTGGTTGCGGCAACGGCCGGTGATGGATGCCGAACGCGTCGCGGGCGAGGAAATGCCCGGTCAGGCGCAGCCCGGCGTACCAGTCCTCGGGCGTAGCCGCGTCCCCGGCCTCCGCCAGCAGCAGCTTTGGCAGCCGCAGCAGCTTTTCTTTCCAGATGCCCGCCGCCGCGTCCGACACCGCGCGCCCGGTGCGTGGCGATACCCAGGCAAGCCCGTCCGTCGCGCCCGAGACCGCACACCGCGACAGGTCCAGGCCATAGCCGAGATCGGCCAGCAGCAGCGCCTCCCAGCGGATCAGCGCGGCCGGGCCGAGGGCGCCAGCGGGGATGCCGGCGACCAGCCGCAGCAGGCCCTCGAACACGCGCGGATGCGCCTCGCGCTCGGGCAGCGCGCCGTCGGCCACGGCACAGGCCGCGGCGAGCAGGGTGAGCGCCAGCCGGTCGTCCATGGCGAGGGCGGCGGCGGCGTGCACCAGCTCCGCGCTGTAGGTGCCGAGCTGGTCGGCGAGCCGGCCGACCCAGCGGACCTGGATCGCGTTGCCGGGCTGCCAGGTGGCGGCATCGCGGCGCGACAGCGCGCCGCGCGCCAGCCCGCGATGCGCGCCGTGTTCGAGCGTCATGACGTTGGCGACCGCGTCGCCCTCGCCATAGGGCCGTAACGACAGGACGATGCCGGGCTCATCCCATTCCATCGCTCACCCCGCCCGCTGTCCGTCGCCACGCGGCGCCGCCGGGCGGCGGCCCGCGCCACGGCGCCGGCGCGTCACGGCTCGTCGAGGCCGAGCGCCTTCAGCCGCGCCGTCTCCTGGTCCCAGCCGGGGCGCTCCTTGACGTTGAGAAAGAGATGCACGTCGCGTTCCAGGATCGAGGCGAGCTGCGCCCGCGCGGCGGCGCCGATGGCACGGATCTTCGCGCCGCCGGTGCCGATCAGGATCGCCTTGTGGCCGGGCCGCGCGACATAGATCGTCGCCTCGATGCGCACCGACCCGTTCGGCTGCGCGCGGAAGCTCTCGGTCTCGACGGTGGTGCCGTGCGGCACTTCCTCGTGCGTCTGCAACAGGATCTGCTCGCGCACCAGCTCGGCCGCCAGCGCCCGGTCCGGCAGGTCCGTGATGTCGTCGTCGGGGTAGAGATGCGGGCCCTGCGGCATCGCCTCGGCGAGCGCGTCGAGCAGGTCGGCGATGCCGTCGCCGGTGGTCGCCGAGACCATCAGCGTCCGCTCGAAACCGGCGAGCTGCGTCAGGGCCCCGGTGAGCGGCAGCAGGCGTTGCGGCGCCACCAGGTCGATCTTGTTGAGCACCAGCCAGGCGCGGCCGGCGAGCTTCGCTGCGATGGCGCGGACCTCGTCGGTCAACCCCGCCTTGGCGTCCACCAGCAGCACGGCGAGGTCGGCGTCCTTGGCGCCGGTCCAGGCGGCGGCGACCATGGCGCGGTCCAGCCGGCGCCGCGGCGCGAAGATCCCGGGCGTGTCGACGACGAGGATCTGCGTCTCGCCACGCAGCACGATGCCGGTGGTGCGCCGGCGCGTGGTCTGCGCCTTGGGCGTCGCGATGGCGAGCTTGGCGCCGGCGAGCCGGTTGAGCAGCGTGGACTTGCCGGCGTTGGGTGCGCCGAGCAGGGCGACATAGCCGCAGCGTTTGGTCATGGCACCAGCCTTGCGATCACTTCGCGAGCTTTTCAAGCAGCTGCGTGGCGGCGTCCTGCTCGGCGCCGCGCCGCGTGCTGCCCTGCCCTTCCGCCTGCGTCTCGCCGGCCCGCGCGCGCACGCGAAACGAGGGGGCGTGGGCCGGGCCGGTGCTGGCCGCGAGCGTGTAGACCGGCAGGCCGAGGCCGCGCGCCTGCGCCCATTCCTGCAGCCCGGTCTTGGCGTCCTTGGGCGGCGCGGCGTGGACGCTGATGGCACCGGCCCAGAGGCGGCGCACGACCGCGCGGGCCGGCGCGAGCCCGGCATCGAGGTAGAGCGCGCCCAACAGCGCCTCCAGCGCGTCGGCCAGCACGTTGTCGCGTGCCCGCACGCCGGCGCGCGCCTCGCCCTCGGCGACCGCCAGCAGCTCCGCCACCAGGTTCTCGCGCGCGATGGCGGCCAGCGTCGGCGCAGCGACCAGATGCGCGAGGCGGCGACCCAGCGCGCCCTCCGGCTCGGCGGGAAAGCGCTCGGCCAGCCACTCGGCGATCAGCAGCCCCAGCACCCGGTCGCCGAGGAACTCCAGACGCTCGTTGGACATCCGGCCGCGCGCCGCGCGCTTCTGGCCCTCGCCGAGCACCGAGCGGTGGGTCAGGGCCTCCGCCAGCAACTCCTGGTGGGCGAAGCCATGGCCGAGCAGCGCCTCGGCGCGCCGCAGGCGCTCGGCGGCGCCGGCCGGGGGCGCTGCGGTCAGTGGATCACCGTCAGCAGCCGGCCCCATCGGATCTCGAACGGCCAGTACCAGATCTCCCACCACGGCGCCGTCGGCCGCGCCGAGAAGAACACGAGGTCGGCGCGGCCGACCAGGTTGACAATCGGGATGAAGCCCACCGCGGTCATCACCCGGCTGTCCTCGCTGTCGTCGCGGTTGTCGCCCATGGCAAAGACGTCGCCTGGCGGCACCTTGTAGGCCGGCGTGTTGTCGAGCGGCTCGTTGTTGCCGAATTTCAGGATCGGATGGGAGACGCCGCCAGGCAGCGTCTCGGTGTAGCGCTGTGCCTCCACCGGCGGACCGTCGCCGGAGTAGAGGTAGCGGCCGTCGGCGACGCGCTTGACCTCGGTGCCGTTGATGTAGAGCTGGCCGCCCTTCATCTGCACCGTGTCGCCGGGCAGGCCGACGATGCGCTTGATGTAATCGACCGACGGGTCGCGCGGCAGGCGGAACACGGCGACGTCGCCCCGCCGCGGCTTGCTGTAGAAGATCCGCCCCGAGAACAGGTCCGGTCCGAATGGCATCGAGTAGCGCGAGTAGCCATAGCTGAACTTGGAAACCAGGACGTAGTCGCCGATCAGCAGCGTCGGCACCATCGAGCCCGACGGGATGTTGAACGGCTCGAACGCCACGGTGCGGAAGACAACCGCGATCACCACGGCGTAGAACACGGTCTTGATGAACTCGACCGTGCCGCCGGTCTTGCGTTTGGACATCGTGCTGGGGTCCGGACAGGTGTCACGGGACAAACCCCAAGCCCCCCCGTCTGTCAAGGAAGGCCGCGCAAGCCTAACGCGTTTGTCAGGCGGGCGGACCTCGCAGGGCCACCGCGAGCAGCGCCAGCGCGCGTTCCACGGTGGCGCGGCGGACCGCGGCGCGGTCGCCGGGAAAGACCTGGCGCTCGGCCAGGGTCGCGCGGCCGCGGCCGGCGAGGCCGAACCAGACGAGTCCCACGGGCTTCCCGGCGCTGCCGCCGCCGGGCCCGGCGATGCCGGTGACGGCGACGGCGAGGCCGGCCGCGGCGCGGGCCAGCGCCCCCTCCGCCATCGCCCGCGCCACTGCCTCGCTGACCGCGCCATCGGCATCGAGCAGCGGCTCGCCAACGCCCAGCATCTCCTGCTTGGCGCGGTTGGTGTAGGTGACGAAGCCGCGGTCGAACACGTCCGAACTGCCGGGGATGGCGGTGAGGGCGCCGGCGATCAGCCCGCCCGTGCAGCTTTCCGCGGTGGCCAGCATCGTGCCGGCGTGGCGCGCGGCGGCGAGGACGTTTTCGGCGGCAAGCAGAATCGCGTCGTCGAACATGGCTGGTCCTAACCGAGGATACCGGAACCGAGGATGCCGGGGAAACGCCGGTCCACCGCCCAGAGAATGCCGGCGGCGATGATGCCGGCCACGAGGTCGTCGCCCATCACCGCGGTCGGGCCGCGCTGGCGGTCGGCCCAGCCGACCGGCCCGGGCTTGGTGATGTCGAGCAGGCGAAACAGCAGGAACGCGGCGACGAGCCCGGCGAGGCTGGGCCGCGCCAGCCCCATCAGCGCGACCCACTGCCCGGCGACCTCGTCGATGACGATCCAGCCGGGATCGCCGGGCGCGGCGACAGCGCGGACCGCCCAGAGGCCGAGGACGATGGCGGCGAGGCAGGCGAGCGGCAGGAACACCGGGCCGAGCCGGAGCAGGCCCGCGCCGAGTACCACCGCGGCCGCCGAGGCGACCGTGCCGGGAGCCTTTGGCGCAAAGCCGAGCCCGCCTGCCGCGGCGATGCGGCGCGCCAGGCTCACAGCGCGGCCACGAAGCGCGCGACCGCCGCGGCGGCGACGGGCTCGCCAAGGCTCGGGGCATGGCCCACCCCCGCGACCGTTGCCACCTCCATGTCCGGGCGCCTGGCGCGCATTGCCGCGACCGTCGGCGCCAGCAGCAAAGCGCTGGCCCCGCCATGGACGAGCAGCAACGGCACCCCCTCCAGCGCCTCGAAGAACGGCCAGAGGTCGCGCGGCGGGCCGGCCAGCATGGCGGCGATGCGCCGGTCCCAGCGCGGATGCCAGCGCCCGTCGCTGCCTGGCGCGTAGGTGAGATCGGCGAACTCGAACCAGTCGGCGTCGGTGGTGAAGGAAAGATCGGGCAGCAGCCGGCGCAGATGCTGCGCGGCTGCCGCGAGGTCGGGCAGCGCCGGATCCTCGGCGACGAAGCGGCGCACCAGCGCCTCGCCGGCAGCACCGAGCTCGGGGCCGATATCGTTGAGCACCACGCCGCACAGCAGCCCCGGCCGCGCCGCGGCGATCGCCATCGCCATCAGCCCGCCGAAGCTGGTGCCGACCACCACGGCGCGATCGATCGCCAGCGCCGCGGCGACGTCGAGGATGTCGCGCAGCGTCGCCTCGGGTGCGTAGCGCGCGACGTTCCGCCCCCAGCCGGAACCCCCGCGCCCGGCATAGTCGAGTGCGACGACCCGCCGCCCGCCGGCGTGCGCCGCGGCGAGGTGGGCGAAATCCCCGCCCGTGCGCACCAGGCCAGGCAGGCAGAACAGCGGCGCCGCCGCGGTCTCCTCGCCCCAGCTCATGGCGTGCAGCACCAGGCCGTCCCAGGCGGTGACACGGTGCTCGCGCGCGGGCGTCATCGTTGCGTCATCGTAGCGTCGGTCGGTCCGGCGAGACGCCTTCGAGCGCGCGGTAGACGACCAGGCTCTCCATCACGCGCTCGACATAGTCGCGGGTCTCGGCGAACGGAATGGATTCGATCCAGTCGATCCAGCGGCCACTCGCCGCCCCCTGCCCGCCGGCGCGCGGATCGCCGTTGGTCGCGAGCCAGTTGTCGACGTTGCCCGGCCCCGCGTTGTAGGCGGCAATGGCGAGCGGCAGCGCCCCGTCGTAGCGCCGGAGCAGGCCGGCGAGGTAGGCCGTGCCGAGGCGGATGTTGAGTGCGGGATCCGCGGTCAGTGCCGCGGTGCGCACGAAGATGCCGAGCCGCCGCCCCTCGTCGGCGGCGGTGCTGGGCAGCAGCTGCATCAGACCGAGTGCGTCAGACGAGGATCTGATTTCGGCATCGAAACTGCTCTCCTGGCGGATGATGGCCAGTGCCAGCGCCGGCTCGACCGGCGCGTCGGCGGGGATGCGGGCCGCGACCGGCCAGCCGCTCTGCACCAGCGCGACCCCCTGCCCGCCGGCGCGCCGCGCGATCGCCACGCCGGCGGGCGCGAGGCCGA
>JAJXSZ010000149.1 GCA_021784255.1 Pseudomonadota bacterium
CATCACCGCGACGCCGCTGCCGGCGAGGCTTGCCGCCGCCACCAGCGCGGCCGGCCAGGCCGCGACCCAGCCGCCGGCGGCCAGCACCAGCACGCACAGCACCGGCGCGGCCGCGAGGGCGAGGGCCAGGTACAGGCGGCGGGCCATCATCGTCGCATGGACCGCAACCCCGCCTTCCCCCGCGAGGCGGTCAGATCGCCGCCCCCGCGACCGAACGCGGCGCCGGCGAGGCGACGGTGTCCGCGCCGCCCTGCACCACGTTGAACACCGCGAGCGCCCGGCGGACGCTGCCGTCCGCCATCAGCTCGAAGACGCCGTCCGCGCCGGCGAAGCCGCCGCCGCGTTCGAGCGAGGCGCGCGAGAAGCCGCCCTCGCCCGCGACCACCCGGGCCACGGAGGCCGCATCGTAGGCGATGTCGGCGATCGCCGGCGGGGCCGGCTCGCCGGCGGCGGCGGCGCGGCTGGCGAAATCGGCGCGGTCCGCGGGGTCCGGCGCTGCGTACCAGGCGCCGCCGATGCGGGCCCCGGCGCGCAGCCGCGGGTCCGCCCAGAGCGAGGGGCCCATCACGCGCACGATCGTCGTGTCGAGATCGTAATAGGGCAGCAGGGTCCCGATCTCCACCAGCGTATCGCCGGTATCGGCGAGCAGCAGCGCGTCGATCGGCGGCGGCGGGATATGCGCGCGCCGCAGCGCCTGTACCCGCTGGTACCAACCCTTCGGCCGCTGCGCGCGCAGGGCGCGGATCTGCGCCTCGATCGGCCCGCGACGGCCGGCATAGTCCGAGAGCTCACGCACCTGCGCCGCGAGCCCGTCCATCGACGGCGCATCCGTGCGGATATCCGGCGTGCCGAGCCCGGCGGCCTGGCAGGCGGCGGCGAGCGCCGCGCCCATCGCCTGACCGAAGGCGCTGTCCGGCAGCAGGGCGGCGAAGCGCTGGCGCCCCTCCGCCTTCGCCGCCGCGACGAGGCGGAACACCTGCTGGCGCGGCGTGATACCGAGCGTCCAGACGCCCGGCCTGGCAACTGCGGGATCGTTGGTGAAGGCGAGCATGCCGACCCCGGCCGACTGCGCCGGTCCGGCGGCAGCGGCGGTCTCGCCGGCGGTGAGCGGGCCGAGGATCAGCCCCGCGCCGGAACCGATCGCCGCCTGCGCCGCCGCGGCCGCCCCCTGCGGCGTGCCGCCGGTGTCGCGCACCTCGAGCCCCGGCGAGCCGGGAACGGAGAGGGCGAGCTTCGCCGCCGCTTCCAGCGCCGGGCCCAGGGCTGCGTTGGGACCGGAGAGTGGCGCCAGCAGCGCCACGCCGCGCCCGCTCGGCGCGCGCGTGCTCGGCGGTCCCGCCCCCGGCGCGAGCGACAGCGCCAGCCCGCCCTGGCTGGCGGTCCCACCAAAGCCGCTTTCGGCGGTGCACCCAGCGAGTGCTACGCTCGCGGTGAGGAGCATGTATGTCCGACGACGCATCGGGATCCACCCCTGATTCGGCCTCTTCCGCGGAACTTGTGCTGGTTTCCGTGCCCATCGGCAACCTCGGTGATATGACGCCGCGGGCGCGCGAGGCGCTGGCGGCGGCCGATCTCGTGCTGTGCGAGGATTCCCGCGTCACGCGACGCCTGCTGACGGCACTGGGCATCGCCGCCCGCCTGCAGCCGCTGCACGACCACAACGAGGCGCGGGAGGTGGAGGGGCTGCTCGCCCGCCTTGCCGCCGGCGAGTGCCTGGCGCTGGTCTCGGATGCCGGCACGCCGCTGCTGTCGGACCCCGGCTTTCGCCTGGTGCGCGCGGCGATCGCCGCCGGCGTCCGCGTGACCGCGATGCCCGGCGCCAACGCGGCGCTGATGGCCCTCACGCTGTCCGGCCTGCCGCCGCATCCATACGTTTTCCTCGGCTTCCTGCCACCGCGCGCCGCCGCCCGCCGCGCCGCCTTCGCCGATGTCAGGCGCTGGGAGGCCGCCGGCCTCGCCGCGACGCTGATCTGGCACGAGGCGCCGCACCGGCTGGCGGAGGCCCTCGACGATGCCGCCGCGGTGCTCGGCGCGCGCGAGGCGGCGGTCGCGCGCGAACTCACCAAGCATTTCGAGGAGGTCCGCCGCGGCCCGCTGCCCGGGCTCGCGGCGCATTACGCGGCGCACGCCGCGCGCGGGGAAATCACGCTCGTCGTCGCCGGCGCCCTGCCGCAGGCGCCGCTGGCCGAGGATCTCGATGCGCTGCTGCAGGCGGCCCTGGCCGAGACCTCGCTCAAGGAGGCGGTGGCGCGCGTCGCCGCTGCGACCGGCCGCCCGCGGCGCGAAGTCTACGCTCGGGCGCTGCGGGCTTCCCAGGCTCGGCGCGGCGAGGAATGATGGCCCGTCGAAAGGAACCCCACATGCAGAACACCGATCCGGTCTGGGATCTCGTCGAGGCCAAGCGCGCCGACTACACCAGGCTCTCCGACCAGGTCTGGGACACCCCGGAGCTGAACTTCCTCGAGCAGCGCTCCCTCGCCGCGCATGTCGCGCAGCTCGAGCACGAGGGGTTCCGCGTCCAGACCGGCGTGGCCGGCATCCCGACCGCCGTCGTGGGCGAGGCCGGCGCGGGCGGGCCGGTGATCGCGATCCTCGGCGAATACGACGCGCTGCCCGGGCTGTCGCAGGCGGCCGGGGTCGCCGAGCACCGGCCGCTGTCCGAGGGCGGCGCCGGCCATGGCTGCGGCCACAACCTGCTGGGCGCCGGCGCGATGCTCGCCGCCGCCGCGGTGAAGGACTGGATGGCACGGAACGGCGTCGCCGGGCGGGTGCGCTATTACGGCTGCCCCGCCGAGGAAGGCGGCGCCGCGAAGACCTTCATGGTGCGCGACGGCGTGTTCGACGACGTCGACATCGCCATCTCCTGGCATCCCGCGCCGCTCGCCGGCGTCAACCCGGCGATCTCGCTGGCGGTGATGCAGGTCGATTTCACCTTCGAGGGCCGCGCCAGCCACGCCGCCGCCAGCCCGCATCTCGGCCGTTCCGCGCTCGATGCCGCCGAGCTGATGAGCGTGGGCGTGAACTACCTGCGCGAGCACATGCCCGCCGACGCGCGCATCCATTCCGCCTATCTCGACGCCGGCGGCATCGCCCCCAACGTGGTGCAGGCGAAGACGGTCCTCCGCTACCTCGTGCGCGCGGCGGAACTGCCGGAGCTGTTCGCCCTCACCGACCGTGTGGTGAAGATCGCCGAGGGGGCCGCGCTGATGACCGAAACGACGATGCGCCACCACGTCGTCAGCGCGATGTCGAACCTGCTCGGCAACGGGCCGCTGGAGGAGACGATGTACGCCGCCTTCCAGCGCCTCGGCCCGCCGCCCTTCACCAGGGAGGACGAGGTCTTCGCCGAGCGGATCCGCGCGACCGTGCGCGAGGACGACATCGTTGCCGCTTTCCGTCGTTTCGGCGTCAAACCGGACAAGGCGATGCCGCTCTGCCGCATCATCGTCCCGCTCGACGCCGTGGGCGAGAAGATGGTGGGCTCGACCGATGTCGGCGACGTCTCCTGGGCGGTGCCGACGGTGCAGGCGCGCGGCGCCACCTACGCGATCGGCACCGCCGGCCACTCCTGGCAGCTTACCGCGCAGGGCAAGACGCCGGCGGCGCACACCGGCATGGTGCATACGGCGAAGGCGATGGCCTCGACCGCCGTCGAGGTGCTGAAGGACGAGGCACTGCTGGCGCGCGCCCGCGCGGACCACCAGGCGCGGCTGGCCGCGACCCCGTATCGCTGCCCGTTGCCCGCCGGCGTCGAGCCGCCCTTTGCCATGTCCGTGGGTGGATGAGCATCCCCGCCCTCTGCCTGCGCGGCGTCGCCAAGCACTTCGACCGCCCGGCCGTCGCGGGGCTCGATCTCACCGTGGCGCCCGGCGAGATCTTTGCCCTCCTCGGCCCCAACGGCGCGGGCAAGACGACGACGCTGCGCATGGTCGCCGGGCTGTTGCGCCAGGACGCGGGCACGATCGAGGTGTTCGGCACCGATGTCGTGGCCGAGCCCGTTGCCGCCAAGCGCATGCTCGCCTGGCTGCCCGACGAGCCGCTGCTCTACGACCGCCTGACGCCGCTCGAATTCCTGGAATTCGTTGCCGGGCTCTGGGCGATTCCGCCGCGCGAGGCACAGGCGCGGGCCGAGACGCTGCTGCGCCGGCTCGGGCTCTGGGCGCATCGCGACGAACGCTGCGAGGGGTTCTCCCGCGGCATGCGGCAGAAGACGGTGGTCGCCGCGGCCCTGCTGCACGAGCCGCGCCTGCTCATTCTCGACGAGCCGCTGACGGGGCTCGACGCCGCCGCCTCGCGCGACGTGAAGGACATGCTGGCCGAACGCGTGGCCGCGGGGGCGGCGGTCGTCGTCACCACGCATATCCTCGACGTCGCCGAACGCATTGCCGACCGCATCGGCATCATCGCCGCCGGCCGGCTGCTGGAGCTCGGCACCTTCGCCGAACTGCGCGCCCGGCATGGCGGCGCCACGCTGGAGGAGGTTTTTCTCCGCCTCACCGCGCCCCGGCAGGAAGCCGGCGAGGCCGTGGCGTGACGACGGCCTCGCCCCCCGCCCCGCGCCCCGCCCCGCGCCCCGCCCCGCCCACGGCCACGCTCGGCTTCCTGCTGCGCCACGAATTGCGGCTGGCCTGGCGGCGCGGCGGCCTGGCCCGGCTCGGCATCTCCTTCCCGCTCGCCGTGCTCGGGCTCGTGGTGCTTCTGCACCTCATGGCGTTCGGTTTCGTGGCCGGCGTGCGCGTGCTGCACTGGACCCACGCAGACTTCGTCGCCGCGGCCAGCGTCGGCCTCGTCTACGTGACGGGGCTGATCCTGATGCAGGCGATGCGCCAATCCATGGACGTGCTCTACGAAGGGCGCGATCTTGCCTGGCTCGCCACCGCACCATTGCCTTTGCGGACCATTCTGCGCGCGCGCATGGCGGCGATCGCGCTCAACGCCGGCTGGCTGTGGCTGGTGCTCGCCGGCACGATCGCGAACGCGCTCGCCGTCCTGGTCACGCCGGCGGCGCTGGCGATCTATCCGCTGGTGGCCTGTCTCGCGCTCTTCGCGGCGGCGATGTCGGTCTCGCTCGTGGTGCTGCTGCGCGATCTCGTCGGCCTGCGCACCATGCGCTCGCTGGTGATGCTGTTCTCGATGCTGGCCGGCGGCTCGGTGTTCGTCGGCAGCCAGGTGAACTCCGTCCTCTCCGCGCCGGAGCGCGCTGCGTTGTGGCGGGCGCTGCATCCGCAGGCCGCCGGCCCGCTCGCCCTGCTCTGGTGGCCGCCTCGCGCGGCGATGGGCGCGGTGGTGCCGCTGCTGAGCTGTATCGCCGCCGCCGTCCTTGTCGCGGGCCTTGCCGCCGCCTGGGTCGAGCGGCGTTTCGCGCGCGGCGGCTTTGACAATATCGCCCGTCGCACGGTGCGCCGCGCGACCTCGGCGCCGTCGTTCCGCGCCGGCTCCTGGCGTGTGCTGCTGACCAAGGAGTGGCGCCTCGTCTGGCGCACGCCGGGGCTCGTCGGCCGGGCGCTCTACCAGGGCGTCTACCTGCTGCCGGTGGTGATCGCCGCCTGGCGCAGCGGTACGGTCGTGGTCGCGCCGGTGCTCGCGGCAACCCCCGTTTTCATCGGCTCGGAGCTGGCGCGCCTGTTCATGGTGACGGCGATGGCCGGCGACCAGGCGCCGGCGCTCGCGGCCAGCGCCCCGGTGCCGCGCCGGCGGGTGCGCGGGAGCAAATTCGTCGCCACCGCCGCCGGTGCCGCGACGCTGGCGCTGCCGATGGCACTGGCGATCGGCCTGTGGCGGCCGGCAACGCTGCCGGCGATGCTCGTGGGCATGGCGGTCGCGGGCTTCGGCGCGCTGCTGATCGGCGAGGCGAGCGCGACGCCCGATCGCGTGATCGATCTCGGCAACCGGCCGGGCGAGATGTTCCGCGGCGCCGTTCTGGGTCCGGTCGTGGGGATGGCCTGGGCGGTGAGCACCTGGTTGGCGATGCAGGGCCGCCCGATCGGGCTCGCCAGCGCTGGCGTGGCGATCCTGCTCAGCCTGATCGCGATCCGGCGCCAGAGCAACCTCCGATCGGTCTGAGCCTTTCCCGCTCAGGCAAACCGGCGGTCAGTTGCCCTGGATTCCAAGTTTCCGATTCCAAGTTTCCTGGATCAAGATCCGGGCCGGGCAAGATCCGGGCCGTCTCGGTCGCACCGGCGGATGCCGATCGGCGGTCGGTCGTTCTGCAGCCGACACGGTCCCGGCAAGCACATCCGGCGCGATGATCCCGTCCCGTCGGATCGGGCGCCCCTGGCTCATCGCACGATCGCCGCGAGCAGGGCGTCGAGCCGCCTTCGCCCGCTCGGCGTCGCGCGCAGCCTCGTATCGAAGACGACATAGCCTTCCTCGATCGCGGCGCGCAGCATGGCCGTCTCGAGGGCGTCGGCGAGATCGACGCCGGTGCGCGCGGCAAAGCGCGCGGGCTCGATCCCCTCGGCCAGCCGCAGCCCCATCAGCAGCGCCTCGCGCGCCCGCTCCTGCGGCGCCACCGGGTCCTCCGCCGTCGTGCCGTGGCCCTGGTCTTCCACCAGCGCCGCCCAGGATTCCGGCGCGCGGTGCCGCCGGGTCGCCAGCAGCGCCGTCCCGAGGGAGACGCGCCCATGCGCGCCCGGACCGATCCCCGCGTAGTCGCCGTAGCGCCAGTAGGCGAGGTTGTGCCGGCTTTCCGCGCCCGGCCGCGCGTGGTTGGAGATTTCGTAGGCCGCCATGCCGCGGCGTACCGTTTCCTCGGCCGTCGCGTCGTAGATCGCCGCCGCGGTGTCCTCGTCCAGCTCGACCAGCTCGCCGCGGCGGTGCATCGCCGCGAACGCCGTCCCCGGTTCGATGGTGAGCTGGTAGAGGGAGAGGTGGTCGTTCGCGAGCGCCAGCGCCGCGCGCAGTTCCATGCGCCAGGATGCGACGGTCTGGCCCGGCCGCGCGGTGATCAGGTCGAAGGAGAGGCGCGGGAAGATCGCGCGCGCCAGCGCCAGCGCCGCCCGCGCCTCGCCGGCGTCGTGCCGGCGGCCGAGGAAGCGCAGCACGGCCTCGTCGAGGCTCTGCACGCCGAGGGAGACGCGGTTGACCCCGGCGTCGCGGAACGCGCGCAGCCGGCCGGCCTCCACGCTGGTCGGGTTCGCCTCCAGGGTGATCTCGCAATCCGCCGCCATCTCGAAATGGCGCCGCGCGTCGGCGATCAGGGCGGCGACCGTCTCCGGCGCCATCAGGCTCGGCGTGCCGCCGCCGAAGAAGATCGAGCCCAGCGGGCGGCGGCCGAGCCGCGCTGCCTCCCAGGCGAGTTCCGCGTGCAGGCAGGCGGCGAAGCGCGCCTGGTCGATGCGCTCGCGCACATGCGAGTTGAAGTCGCAATAGGGGCACTTGGCGAGACAGAACGGCCAGTGGATATAGAGGGCAAGGGGTTCCACACCCCGCAACGTAGTGGCTCCCCGCGGCGAACGTGAGGGGGGCGGCGCCCGGCGGTGGTTGGG
>JAJXSZ010000150.1 GCA_021784255.1 Pseudomonadota bacterium
CTCAGAAACCCCTCGGAGACCGTCTCTGGCGCCTCTCACCGACCATCGCCGCCGCGAAATCCCACGCCACGACGGGACCATATTTCGTAAACCGAAATTCAGTTGAAATTATGCGACATCAGCATGTTAGCTGGCGGAGAGGGTGGGATTCGAACCCACGGTACGCTTACACGCACAACGGTTTTCGAGACCGTCCCGATCGACCACTCCGGCACCTCTCCCGCGGCGGCGCTCTTAGAAGATCGGATGCGCGCTGGCAAACGCTTCCGCCGCCGTCCCCATGCTTCTCCGGCCCACGCCCCTTCGGTCCACGCCCCTTCGGTCCACGCCCCTTCGGTCCACGCCCCGTCCGCAACCCAGGGTCTCGTTGACACCGGCCGCCCCGGCGCTATAAGCCGCGCTTCCCCGGCGGCAGGTCCCCTTCCGCCGGCCCGTTTTTTTGTCGTTTGCCGAGGCCATCATGTTCGCCATCATCCGCACCGGCGGCAAGCAGTACCGCGTCACCGAGAACGCCGTGCTGAAGGTCGAGAAACTCCCGGCCGAGGCCGGTGAGACCGTCACCTTCACCGACGTGCTCGCCGTCGGCGGCGAGGGCGGCCTCACGCTCGGCGCGCCCACGATCGCAGGCGCCGCCGTCACCGCCACCGTCATCGCTCAGGACCGGCTGGAGAAGGTGGTGATCTTCAAGAAGCGCCGCCGGCAGAATTCGCGGCGCAAGGGTGGTCATCGCCAGCACGTCACGGTGCTGCGTATCGCCGGCATCAAGGCCGCCTGATCAGGCCAGGGAAGGACCAGCACCATGGCACACAAGAAAGCCGGCGGCTCGTCGCGCAACGGCCGCGATACCGAAGGCCGGCGCCTCGGCGTCAAGAAGTTCGGCGGCGAGCACGTGCTTGCCGGCAACATCATCATCCGCCAGCGCGGCACCAAGATGAAGCCGGGGCACAATGTCGGGCTCGGCCGCGACCACACCATCTTCGCGCTGGTCGAGGGCCGCGTCGCCTTCGCGCGCGCCGCCAACGATCGCGTCGTCGTTTCCGTTGACCCGCTGCCGGTGGCCGCAGAGTAACCGCGCCCGCCCCACGACGAGAGAAACCCAGGGGTCGGCGCGAGCCG
Source organism: Pseudomonadota bacterium (assembly GCA_021784255.1). Lineage (GTDB taxonomy): Bacteria > Pseudomonadota > Alphaproteobacteria > Acetobacterales > Acetobacteraceae > JAJXXT01. The sequence continues at coordinate 1,117 of JAJXSZ010000150.1, forward strand.
GCCCCTTTTTCGTATCCGTTTCATTGCGCCCGCCAACATGAAATTTCTCGACCAGGCCAAGATCTATTGCTGCTCCGGTGACGGCGGTGACGGCGTGGTCGCGTTCCGGCGCGAGAAATACATCGAGTTCGGCGGCCCGGATGGCGGCGATGGCGGCCGCGGCGGCGACGTCGTCTTCACCGCCGTCGAGAATCTCAACACACTGATCGACTTCCGCTACGCGCAGCATTTCCGCGCCCGCAAGGGCAGCAACGGCTCGGGCGCCGACCGCACCGGCGCGGCCGCGCCGCCGGTCATCGTCCAGGTTCCCGTCGGCACCCAGATCTTCGACGAAGAGCGCACGATTCTGCTCGCCGATCTCGACCAGCCGGGAAAGCGCGTGGTGCTCCTGCGCGGCGGCGACGGCGGCTTCGGCAACGCCCATTTCAAATCCTCGACCAACCGCGCTCCGCGCCGTGCGACGAAGGGCCATCCCGGCGAGGAACGCTGGATCTGGCTGCGCCTCAAGCTGATCGCCGATGCCGGGCTCGTCGGGCTGCCCAACGCCGGCAAGTCGACGTTCCTCGCCGCCGTTTCCGCCGCCCGGCCCAAGATCGCGGACTACCCGTTCACCACCCTGCACCCGCAGCTCGGCGTTGTCCGCCCGGATGCCACGCGCGAGTTCGTGCTCGCCGACATCCCGGGCCTGATCGAGGGGGCGCACGAGGGGGCGGGCCTCGGCGACCGTTTCCTCGGCCACCTTGAGCGCTGCCGCGTGCTGTTCCACCTCATCGACGGCGCGGCCGGCAACGTCGTGCAGGCCTGGCGCACGATCCGCCGGGAGCTTGCCGACTACGGCGGCGGGCTGGCCGACAAGCCCGAGATCATCGGCCTCAACAAGGCGGACGCGATGACGCCGCGCGAGATCGCGGCCCGCCGGGCTGCCCTGCGGCGGGCCAGCGGCGCGCCGGTGCTGGTGCTGTCCGCCGCCGCCCGCCAGGGTACCGACGAGGCGGTCGCGGCCATCGCTGGCGCGCTCGACCGCGCCCGCGCCGAGGCCCTGCACCGTCCGGCCGGCGACGCGCCCGAAGGCCGGCCCGCAGACGGGCCCGGCGAGGCGTCATGAACCTTGGCTCGGCGCATCGCATCGTCGTCAAGATCGGCTCGGCCCTTGTGGTGGACCCCGCACTCGCCGCGCCGCGCGCTGCCTGGCTCGCCGGCATCGCCGCCGACATCGCGCGCCTGCGCGCGCAGGGCAGGGAGGTCGTTGTCGTCTCCTCCGGCGCCATCGCGCTCGCCCGCCGCGCGCTCGGCCTCACCCGCCGCAACCTGCGCCTCGAGGAGAAGCAGGCCGCCGCGGCGGTGGGCCAGATCCGCCTCGCCGGCGCCTGGACCGAGGCGCTCGCCGCACAGGGCATCACCGCCGCCCAGCTCCTGCTCACGCTCGACGACACTGAGGACCGCCGCCGCTATCTCAACGCGCGCGCCACGCTCGAGACCCTGCTCGGCCTTCGTTGCGTTCCCGTGATCAACGAGAACGACACCGTCGCCACGGCGGAGATCCGTTTCGGCGACAACGACCGCCTGGCCGCCCGCGTGGCCGAGATGCTGCGCGCCGATGCGCTGATCCTGCTGTCCGACATCGACGGGCTCTACACCGCCGATCCCCGCCGCGACTCGGCGGCCGAGCACATCGCGCAAGTCACGGGCCTCACGCCGGCGATCGAGGCGATGGCCGGCGACCCGCCGCCCGGCTACTCCTCGGGCGGCATGCGCACGAAGCTCGTGGCCGCGCGCATCGCGACCGGGGCGGGGGTCGCCATGGCGATCGCGCTCGGCCACACCGAGCGCCCGCTCTCGGCGATGCTCGATGGCGCGCGCTGCACCTGGTTCCTGCCGCAGCCCGACGGCCACAGCGCCCGCCAGCGCTGGATCCTGGGTTCGCTCGCGCCGCAGGGCCGGCTGGTCATCGATGCCGGCGCCATGCGCGCGCTGCGCGCCGGCCGTTCGCTGCTGCCCGCCGGTGTGCGCGGCGTCGATGGCGCCTTCGATCGCGGCGACGCGGTCGAGATCGTGGACCAGGACGGCGCCGCCCTCGCCCGTGGCCTCTGCGCCTACGCCAGCGCCGATGCGGTGCGCATCGCCGGCCACCGTTCGGCCGAGATCGAAACCATCCTCGGCTGGCGCGGTCGCGACGAGATGATCCACCGCGACGATCTGGTGCTGCTGCACGCCGGAGTGCGATAAAGGGACCGGAGATGAGGTGATGGATCTCGGCCCGAACACCGCCACGCCGACCGACGCCGCCGCCTGGGTGCGCGCGGCCGCTGCACGTGCGCGCACCGCTTCCCGCGCCGTTGCCGCGGCCGGCGCCGAAGCCCGCGCCCTCGGCCTGCGCGCCGCCGCGCGGTCGTTGCGCGTCCACACCGAAGCCATCGTCGCGGCCAATGCCCGCGATATCGCCGGCTTCGACGCCGCCGGCGGCACCAGCGCCTTCCGCGACCGCCTGCTGCTCACGCCCGCGCGCGTCAGCGCGATGGCGGACGGTGTCGACGCCGTCGCCGCCCTGCCGGACCCGCTGGGCCGCGCGCTGGCGGCATGGACGCGCCCCAACGGCCTGCACATCGCCCGCGTCGCCCAGGCGCTCGGCGCGATCGGCATGATCTACGAGAGCCGGCCCAATGTCGGCGCCGACGCCGCGGCCATCTGCCTCAAATCCGGTAATGCGGTGATCTTGCGCGGCGGCTCGGATTCGCATCATTCCGCGGCCGCCATTCACGCCGCCTTCACCGCGGGCCTGGCCGGCGCCGGCCTGCCGGCCGACGCGGTGCAGACCGCGCCGAGCTCCGACCGTGCCTATGTGGGCGCGATGCTGGCCGCCGCTGGAGCCCTCGATCTCATCGTCCCGCGCGGCGGCAAGGGGCTGGTCCGGCGCGTGCAGGCCGAGGCGCGCGTGCCGGTCCTGGCCCATGCCGAGGGGCTGTGCCACACCTTCGTCCATGCGGACGCCGACCTCGCCATGGCGCGGGCCGTCGTCACCAACGCCAAGATGCGCCGGCCCGGCATCTGCGGCGCCACCGAAACGTTGCTGGTCGACCGTGCCGCCGCCGCCCGCCTGCTGGCGCCGATCGTCGCCGACCTCGCCGCTCGCGGCTGCCGGTTCCGTGCCGACGCCGAGGCGCGCGCCATCTGCCCCGGGCTCGAGCCCGCGCAGCCCGGCGATTTCGACACCGAATGGCTCGACGCCGTACTCAACATCGCCATCGTCGACGGCGTGGCCGGCGCGCTCGCGCATATCGAGGCGCACGGCTCCTCCCACACCGAGGCGATCATCACCGACGACGAAGCGGCGGCCCGTGCCTTCCTCGACAGCCTCGATTCGGCGGTCGGCATGTGGAACGCCAGCACGCAGTTCTGCGACGGCGGCGAATTCGGTTTCGGTGCCGAGATCGGCATCGCGACCGGGCGCATCCACGCCCGCGGTCCGGTCGGGCCGGACCAGCTCACGACCTTCCGCTACGTCGTGACCGGCACGGGACAGGTCCGGCCCTGAGTGGCCGCGACGTGAGCGCAACCTCGGCGCCGCTGCCTCGATTCGGGGACCGGCGCGCCATGCGCATCGGCCTGCTCGGCGGCTCCTTCAACCCGGCGCATGGCGGCCACCTGCATGTCGCGCGGCTGGCCCTCGCCCGCCTCGGTCTCGACCAGGTCTGGCTGGTCGTCTCGCCGGGCAATCCATTGAAGCCGCGCCGCGGCATGGCGCCGCTCGCGCAACGTCTTGCCGGCGCGCGCGCCCTGGCCGACGGCCGGCGCATCCTCGCCACCGCCATCGAGTGCGACCTCGGCACCCGCTACGCGGTGGACACCGCGCGCGCCCTGCGCCGCCGCTTCCCGCGCGCGCGCTTCGTCTGGCTGCTCGGTGCCGATAACCTGGTGCAACTGCCGCGCTGGCACCGCTGGACCCGGTTTGTCGCCGCCTTGCCGGTCGCCGTCATCGCCCGCCCTGGCTGTGTACGGCAGGCCCTTTCGGGAATGGCCGCGCGACGCTTGCATTCGGCGCGCCGCCCGGTGCATGACGCGAACGGTCTGGCGGATCACGCGCCGCCGGCCTGGGTGTTCCTGCCCGTGCGCCTGCACCAGGGTTCGGCCACCGCAATCCGTGCCGCGCGAGGAGAGTGACCATCGCCAGGAAGCCTGCAGGACCGGCCGTCGGCAAGCCGAAGAAGCGCACCGTACCGGTGCCGAAACTGCCTGCCACGCCCGGCACGCCGCGCAAGAAGGCCGCCGCCGCCGGCCCGCGCGCGCCCGCCGTCGCCAAACCCAAGGCGGCGGAAAACTCCCGCCTCGAGAAGCTGGAAAAGCTCATCGTCGGCAGCCTCGAGGACGACAAGGCGGAGGCGATCGTCTCGCTGGACGTCGCCGGCCGGGCCGCGTTCGCCGACCGGATGATCATCGCCACCGGCATCGCCGACCGCCAGATCGCCGCCATCGCCCAGCACCTCGAGCAAAAACTCTCGAAGGCCGGCCTCAAGCGGGTGCAGGTCGAGGGCGCCACGGGCTCCGACTGGGTGCTCATCGACGCCGGCGACATCGTCGTGCACCTGTTCAAGCCGGAGGCCCGCAACCTCTACGCGCTGGAGCGGATGTGGGGACCCGAGCTCGACCAGGTGCCGGACTCCGCTGACTGAGCTGCTGCTCACCGTTGGCCGCGCCGGCAATGGGCCGGAAGCGGCGCTTTACGCGCAGTACGCCACCCGCCTGCGCCCGAAATTGACCCTTCTGGAGGTCCCCGAGGCGCGCGGCACCCAGGCCGAGCGCCGCCGCCGCGAGGCCGAGGCGATCCTCGCGGCGCTCCCCGCCCGCGCTTTCCTCGTGGCGCTCGATCGCGCCGGCCAGTCGCCGGACTCCCTGGCCTTCGCCCACCAGTTGCAGGCTTGGCGCGCCCGCGGCAGCGTGGCCTTCGTCATCGGCGGCGCCGAGGGCCTGGATCGTGCCGTTCTCGCCCGTGCCGGCGCGACGCTGGCCTTCGGGCCGCAGACCTGGCCGCATCTGCTGGCCAGGGTGATGCTTGCCGAGCAGCTCTGGCGCGCCCAGGCGATTGCCACCAACCACCCGTATCATCGCGATTAGCGCCATCATCCGGCCGCAGCATCGCGGTTGAACCGCCACGCCCGTACCTTGTAGGACGTTCCTTCGCACGGAAATCGAGCATGTCTCCCGAACCCTCTGCCACGAAACCCCTTGCGACGCCCCGACGGTCGGCGATGCTGGTCATTCTGGACGGCTGGGGCTGGCGCGAGCCGGCGCCGGACAACGCCATCTCCAACGCGCGCACGCCGAACTTCGACCGGCTCTGGGCGTCCGGGCCGCACGCCTTCCTCACCACGCACGGGCTGGATGTCGGGCTGCCCGCCGGGCAGATGGGCAACTCCGAGGTCGGCCACATGAATATCGGCGCCGGCCGCGTCGTGATGCAGGACCTGCCGCGCATCGACGCCGCCATTGCCGACGGCTCGCTCGCCGCCAAGCCGGAACTCGCGAGCTTCGTCGCCGCGCTGCGCGCCACCGGTGGCACCGCCCACCTCCTGGGCCTGGTCTCGCCGGGCGGCGTGCACTCGCACCAGGGTCACGCCCTGGCGCTGGCGCAACACCTGGCCGCCCAGGGCATCAAGGTCGCGGTCCACGCCTTCCTCGATGGCCGCGACACACCGCCGAGCTCGGCCCCCGCCTTCCTCGCGGCCTTCAGCGCCGGCCTGCCGGACGGCGCCGGGATCGCCACTGTCATTGGCCGCTACTTCGCGATGGATCGCGACCGGCGCTGGGAGCGTGTCGAGCGCGCCTACGCCGCGATGGTCCGTGCCGAGGGCGAGCACGCGCCGGACGCCCAGGCCGCCATCGCCGCCGCCCACGCTGCCGGCCATACCGACGAGTTCGTGCGACCGACGGTGATCGGCGGCTACGGCGGCATGCGCGCGGGCGACGGCATCCTCTGCTTCAACTTCCGCGCCGACCGGGTGCGCGAGATCCTCGCCGCGCTGCGCGATCCCGGCTTCGACGGCTTCGCCCGCGAGCCCGTCGCGTTCGCCGCCGCCCTCGGCATGACGCGCTATTCCGACGCCCTGGCCGGGCTGATGCCGTGCCTCTTTGCGCCACAATCCATGGCGAACCTGCTCGGCGGCGTCATCGCCGCCGCCGGCCTCACCCAGCTTCGCATGGCCGAGACCGAGAAATACGCGCACGTCACCTATTTCCTCAACGGCGGGCGCGAGGCCGTTTTTCCGGGCGAGGAACGCATCCTGATCCCCTCGCCCAAGGTCGCCACCTACGACCTGCAGCCGGCGATGTCGGCGATCCAGCTTGCCGACGCCGCCGTCGCCGCGATCGC
>JAJXSZ010000151.1 GCA_021784255.1 Pseudomonadota bacterium
CGCTGCCGCCGCCCCCGCCACCGAGGCCGCCCGTCAGCCCGGCCGCGTCCGGCGGCGAGCCGCGCCACCTCGCCGGCCCGACGATCGACCCGCTCGCCATTCCCACGGCACCGCCGCCGCCGGCGGTGCTGCCGCCACCCCTCATCGTGCCGGTGCGCCCGCAGCACCCGCCGCCGCCGGCGACCGTCGCCGCCGACGCGCCCGGCAGCGCCAGGCCGATCCCCGACGGCATGCGCCTCACCTTCGGCCCCGGCCGCGCCGAGCTCAATCCCCGGACCTACGCCGCCCTGCAGGCGATGCTCGCCGCCGCCCGGCCGACCAGCGAGTTCGCCGTGCGCGCCTATGCCGCGGGCAATGCCGCCGATCCCTCGGTGGCGCGCCGCCTGTCGCTCGCCCGCGCGCTCGCGGTGCGCAGCGTGCTGATCCATGGCGGCATCGCCTCGCCGCGCATCGGCGTCCTCGCCCTCGGTGCCGCCCCGCCCGGCGCCACACCCGACCGGGTCGACGTCACGGAGACGCAACCGAAATGACCAGACCCACGCAATACCTCCTGCGGATGGCGGTGTTCGTCGTCGCGGTGCTCGCGGTGGGCGCGTTCCTGCACACCCGCCTGCTGCTCGCCTTCGACGCCAACCCCGCGCTCAACACGCTGATCCTCTGCGTCGGCCTGCTCGGCGTGGTGTGGAATTTCTACCAGGTGATGCGCCTGCGCGGCGAGGTCGAATGGGTCGAGACCTTCCAGCGTGCCCGCCCGCGGCTGGCGATGCTGCGCACGCCGCGCCTGCTCGCGCCGATGGCCTCGATGCTGGCCAGCCGCCAGGCCCAGGGCGAGCAGACCGGGCGCGACCGCTTCACCCTCTCCGCGCCGGCGATGCGCTCGCTGCTCGATTCCATCGCCAGCCGGCTCGACGAAAGCCGCGAGCTGTCGCGCTACATGACCGGCCTGCTGATCTTCCTCGGCCTGCTCGGCACGTTCTGGGGCCTGCTGCTCACCGTCGGCTCGGTGGGCAACGTCATCGCCGGCATGAGCGTCGGCTCCTCGGACGTCGCCGCCCTGTTCGCGCAGCTCAAAACCGGCCTCGCCGGGCCGCTGCGCGGCATGAGCACCGCCTTCTCCGCCTCCATGCTCGGCCTTTCGAGCGCGCTCGTGCTCGGCTTCCTCGACCTCACCGCCGGCCAGGCGCAGAACCGTTTCTTCAACGAGCTCGAGGAATGGCTCGCCTCCCTCACCCGCCTCGGCTCCGGCGCCATCGCCGACGGCGAGACCTCGGTGCCGGTCTATGTCCAGGCGCTGCTCGAACAGACCGCGGAGAACATGGAGCACCTGCAGGTGACGCTGGTGCGCGGCGAGGACGGCCGGCGCGAGGCCAACGCCGCCATCCTTGCGCTCTCGGAACGTCTCGCCGTGCTCTCCGAGACCATGAAGGCGAGCCAGCAGCTGATGCTGCGCATCGCCGAGACGCAGTCGAGCCTCGGCCCCGCCCTCGCGCGCCTGGCCGAGACCCAGCTCGGCGACGACCGCAGCGACGAGGCGGCGCGCGGGCATCTGCGCAACATCGAGGTGCTGATGAACCGGCTGCTGCTCGAAAGCGAGCAGGGCCGCGCCCAATCCACCGCGGAGCTGCGCAACGAGATCAAGGTGCTGACCCGCACCATCGCGGCGATCGCCGAGGACCAGCCGCGATGAGCCGCGCGCGCGCCGGAGCCGGCTGATGGCGCACCCCGGCGGAGCGCGCTGATGGCCCTGCGCCGGCGCGGCGGCGGGGGCGAGCCGATGAACCCCTGGCCGGGCTATGTGGACGCGCTGTCCACGCTGCTCATGGTCATCATCTTCGTCCTGCTGGTCTTCGTCCTCGCCCAGGCCTTCCTCTCGCTCACCCTCGCCGGGCGCAACAAGGAGCTGGCCTCCCTCAACTCGCGCGTCGCCCAGCTCTCCGACATGCTGTCGCTGGAAAAGGGCCGCGCGGCGGATCTGCGCCTGGCGCTGTCACAGATCGGGCGCGAACTCGCAACGACCAGCAACGCGCGCGACCAGCTCGCGGCCCGCTACGCGGCCCTGCAGGGCCAGGCGAGCAAGCTCTCGGCGGACCTCGCCGGCGCGCAGTCGGCGCGGGCGAGCCTGGCGCAGCAGCGCGACCAGCTCGCCGCCAGCCTCGCCGCGGCGCAGGCGGCGCAGGCCGAGCTGCAGAAGACGGTGAAGGCGGACAAGGCGACGATCGAGCTCAAGCTCGGGCAGGTCGCCCAGCTCGACAGCGAGGTCGCGGCGCTGACGGCGCTGCGCGACCAGCTCGAACAGCAGGTGCGCAACACCGCGGCACAGACCCTCACCGAGCAGCAGAAGCGGGCCGCGATCGCCGCCCAACTCGCCGACGAGCAGAAATTCTCCACCAGCGCCAAGGCGCAGATCGCGCTGCTCAACCAGCAGCTCGGCCAGTTGCACCAGCAGCTCGCCGCCCTCGCCGCCGCCCTCGACGTCTCGGAAAAATCCTCCGCCAACAAGGACGTGCAGATCGCCAATCTCGGCAAGCGCCTCAATGCCGCGCTGGCGCAGAAGGTGGCGCAGCTGCAGCAATACCGCAGCGAGTTCTTCGGCGAGCTGCGCAAGGTGCTATCCGGGCGCCCGGGGATCAGGATCGTCGGCGATCGTTTCGTGTTCCAGTCCGAGGTGCTGTTCGCCTCCGGCAGCGCCGCGCTCTCCTCGGGCGGCCTCGACCAGATCACCGCGCTGGCGATCACGCTCAAGCACCTGATCCCGGAGATCCCGCCCAACATCCACTGGATCCTGCGCGTCGACGGCCACGCCGACCGCCAGCAGCTCGGCCCCAACTCACCCTTCACCTCGAACTGGGAGCTGTCGGCCGCGCGCGCCATCAGCGTGGTCAAGACGCTGATCGCCGACGGCGTGCCCGCCGATCACCTCGCCGCCGCCGCCTTCGGCTCCACCGAGCCGATCGACCCCGGCAACACGCCGGCGGCCTATGCCCGCAACCGGCGCATCGAGCTGCGGCTGACGGACCAGTGAACCAGCGCCGGTCGCCCCGGCGGGGCACGATCGGGCATCGGCCGTCGAATTTTTTGTGACAATTCTATTTGTTCACATTGACCGAAGATTGCCGTCTCGTATAGAAAGCCTAAACAATCTGCGGCCCGGCGACGATTTCCATGGGTCTCGGCGTTGGAGCGTGCATTTTTTTGGACTGCGACGATCAACACAAGGGACGAAACCCATGAAAGCCTGGCTCGCCGCCATCGCATCGTTGCTGCTGATCCCCGCCGCGCATGCCACCCCGGCCTGGACCTTCACCTCCGCCGGCCACTCCTACACCGGCGGCACCTGGGACTTCGGCGCCGCCTTCACCGTGAACACGAACGTGACGGCATCCGGCCTCGGCTATTACGCGAATCCGGTGACCGGCAATGTCGCGGGCAATCCCGTGGCGCTCTATCAGTGCGCCGACGTTGCCTGCTCGACGACGGCAACGCTGCTCACCGAGGTGACGGTCGCGAACACCTATCCGCTGACCGATTTTTTCCGCTACGTGCCGATCACGCCGCTCGCGCTGACGGCGGGCACGTCCTACGAGGTCGTGGGCGTCAGCCTGTCCGATAATTACACGTGGAACGACCCCGGGTTCGCGGTCAATTCCGCCATCAGCCTCATTAGCGACGGCAGTGGCAACACGACCCGCTGGCAATCGGGCACCTCGCCGACCTTCCTCAACACGATCCAGATCGACCTCTCCAATACGGACGGCTATTGGGGCCCGAACGTCTTCTTTGGCCAGCCGACCTTCGCCAACGTTCCGGAGCCCGCCTCAATCGCCCTCGTGGCGTTCGCCGTGGCGGCCCTGGGGCTGGTCCGCCGCCGCCGCGCCTGACAACGGCGGGCTGCCGGTCCGAAGCCGGCCTGCCGATCGGATCCCTGAACGCGACGTCCGGCCGGAAGCCACGCTCCGCCGGACGTCGTTTTTTTTGTCCGGTACCGCCTGGCTGGCCGCGCGCCCGGTCGCACCTACTGGGCGCGGGCGCGCATGAAGCTCTGCACGAACTGGCGCTGGAACAGCAGGAAGGCGATCACCAGCGGCGCCGTGGAGAGCAGCGTCGCCGCGGTGATGATCGACCAGTTGGTGCCCTGGTCGGTGGTCGAGAACATCGCCAGTTGCACGGTGATCGGGCGGATGCCGACGGAGTTGGTGATCACCAGCGGCCAGAGAAAATTGTTCCAGTGGAAGCTCACCAGAACCAGCCCGTAGGCGATGTAGGTCGGTCGCGCCATCGGCAGATAGAGCTTCCACAGACGCTGGCGTAGCGACAGCCCCTCGATGCGCGCCGCCGCGTCCAGCTCCTCGGGCACGGTGCGGAAGGCCTGGCGCAGCAGGAAGATGCCGAACGCCGAGCCGAGATAGGGCAGCGCGATCCCGAACAGCGAGTTCACCAGGTCGAGCGCGCCGATGGTGCGGAAATTCTCGACCATCAGCACCTCGGGCGCGACCATCAGCTGCACCAGCACGATGGCGAAGACGAAGTCGCGGCCGGGAAAGCGCAGCCGCGCGAAGGCGAAGGCCGCCGGCGTGCACAGCACGAACTGCGCCGCCAGCACGATCGAGACCAGCACCACCGTGTTGACCATCGAGCGGCCGAACGGCGCCATGCCCCAGGCGGTGGCGAAGTTGCGCAGCGTCAGCGGCGAGAACAGCCCGAAGGACTGCGTCGAGGACGGCGGGTGGATCGCGCTCCACAGCGCCCAGGCGAGCGGCAGGATCCACATCGCGCCGAGCAGCCAGGCGCCGAGCGCCTCGAGCCCCCAGCGTCTCACCGGTAATGCACCCGCCGCCCGAGCACGGCGAACTGGAACCAGGCGAGCAGCGCCAGCAGCGCGATCAGCACCATGGTCAGCGCCGAGGCGTAGTGCGCGTCGAAATACTGAAACCCGACCTGGTAGATGTAATACAGCAGGATCGCCGTCGCGTTGTCCGGCCCGCCGCGCGTCAGCACGACGATCTGGTCGACCAGGCGGAAGGCGTCGATCACGGCGTTGACGAAGATGAACAGCGTGGTCGGCATCAGCAGCGGCCAGACCACGCGGCGCACGTAGTTGAGGCGCGAGGAGCCCTCGAGCTCGGCCGCCTCGGCCAGCTCCGCCGGCAGCGACTGCAACGCCGCGAGATAGAAGATCATGTAGAACCCGGCCTGCTTCCAGACCGCGATCACGGTGACGGCGAACAGCGCGGTGCTGCTCTCGCCGAGCCAGTTCCAACCGCCGAGGCCGAACGGCGCCAGCAGCTTGTCCACCAGCCCGTAGCCCGGGGTGAAGAAGAACAGCCAGATATTGGCGACCGCGATCATCGGCAGCACGGTGGGCGTGAAATAGGCGAGCCGCAGCAGCGCGCGGCCGGGGATCCGCCCGTTGACGGCCAGCGCCATCACCAGCGCCAGCGCCATGGTCGCCGGGATCAGTGCGAGTGCGTAATAGAAATTATGGCGCAGCGCCTGCCAGAACACCGGGTCCTTCGCCATCGCGACAGCGTTCGCCAGCGGCGCGAAGCGCGAGGGATGGCCCGGCACCGGCGTCGTGTGCAGCGCCGCCCAGGCCGTCTCCAGCGTCGGCCAGTAGGTGAAGGCGGTGAGGAACAGCAGGGCCGGCAGCACCAGCAGCCAGCCCTGCAGCGCCTCGCGCCTCGCCTGCGTCAGCGGGGCAGGCGCCACGCCCGCTCAGCCCCGCTTGTAGGGGCCGAGCACGCGATCGGCGATCGCCTGCGCCTCGTCCAGCGCCGCCTTCGGCGTCTTACTGCGCGCCAGCGCCGCCTGCAGCGCGCTGTTGAGCGGCAGCGTCACCTGCTGGTTGGCGTGGGTGGACAGCTCCGGCAGCGCGTAGGGAAGCTGGTCGCGCGCGACCTGCGCCTGCGGGAAGCCGGCGACGTATTTCTTCATCACGTCCGTCGCCCACGCATCGGGGCGCGTCGCGACATAGCCGGTCGCAATGCTCCAGGCGGCGGCGCGCTCGGGACTCGTCACCCATTTGACGAAGGCGAGCGAGGCCTCGCGCTCGGCCTGGGTCGCGGTCTTGAAGATGTGGAAATTCGCCCCGCCCGTCGGCGTGCCGCGCTGCTTGTCGGCCGGCAGCATCGCCACCCCGAACGGAAACTTCGCGCCGTCGCGCACGAAGGTCAGGTTGCCCGTCGTCGTCCACATCATCGCCGTGCGCCCGGCAATGAAGTCGTTGGGCGTCACCCCCCAGTCGATCACGCCCGGCGCCTGCACGCCCTGCCGCGACAGCCCGACCCAGTAGTCGAGGGCGGCGACCGAGCCCGGCTTGTTGAAGTAGGCCTCGGTGCCGTTCTTGTTCATCAGCTGCTGGCCGGCCTCGATCGCGAGGCCCTGGTAGAGCCAGTAGGTGCCGCCGGTGCCGGGGATCTGGATGCCCCAGCGCGTGGTCTCGCTGCCCGACTTGCGCACCAGCTTCTTCGCCATCGCGGTCTGCTCTTCCCAGCTGGCCGGCGGCTTCTCGGGGTCGAGCCCCACTTCCTTGAACGCCGCCTTGTTCCAGTAGAGCACCGCGGTCGAGCGCTGGAAGGGAATGCTCCAGGTGTGGCCATCGACATTGCCGTTGGCGAGGAAGGCGGGAAAGAAGCTGTTCATCCACGCCTTGTCCTCGGCCGAGGTCGCCACCTCGTCGAACGGCACGATCGCGCCGAGGTCGATCAGCGTGTAGACCTGGATCGCGCCCAGCATCGCCAGCGGCGGCGCGTGCCCGCCCTTGAAGGCGGTGATCGCCTTGGCGATGGTGTCGTCATAACTGCCGGCATAGACCGGCTTGATGCGCACATCCGGCCGCTCCTTGGCGAAATCCTGAGCGTAGCCATTGATGATCTTGGTGATCGGGCCTGAGGCCGCGATCGGGAAGAAGAAGGAGATGTCGAGCGTCGCCGCCCGCGCGACGGCGGGCGCGGCGAGCGTCGTTGCACCGGCAAGCATGGACCGGCGGGTGAGTTTCATGAGGGAACTCCTTTTGTTGCGATTCAATAACGCTTACGCATAGGCCGGGGTGGCGGCGGCGAGGCGCGTGCCGTCGTCGGCGAACAGGTGCAGCGCCGCGCGCGGCAGCGCCAGTGTCAGGGTCCCGCCATCGCCGGGCGTCACCAGGCCGGGCAGGCGCGCCTGCACGCGCGGCCCGCCGGGGGTAAGCCTGCCCAGCAAAATAGTTGCACCACCGACATATTCAGCGGCCTCGGCGCGCAGCTCAAAGCCGAGCTCGCCCTCGCGCGGCCGGCCGGAATGGAGCGCCTCGGGGCGGAAGCCGACGCGCGCCGCCGCGGGCAGCCACCCGCCCGCCCCCGCCGGGGCGCCCGCCAGCGCCACCACGAAATCCTCCATCGCCAGCAGGTTCATCGGCGGCGCGCCGATGAAGCCGGCGACGAAGGTATTCGCCGGCCGCTCGTAGATCGCGTGCGGTGCCGCCTGCTGCTCGATCCC
>JAJXSZ010000152.1 GCA_021784255.1 Pseudomonadota bacterium
GACGGACGGGATGTTGAGGCTCGGGTCAGTTCCGTTCGTGCCGGGTATCGGAGGAATGCCAGGTGGGCGCGTCCAACAACCATATGGCTGATGCTGGCGGCGGATGTTGTAGGTCAGGTTGACCAGGCCGATTTTCAGCTGCGCCCTGGCGATGCCGATGCTGCGCACCCGCCCACTTCAGCGCCTTGCGGAAGGTCCAGGTCATCGCCCTTCGCCGACAACTCCCGCGGCCGCTCGCCAACGTCAAAGAACCCAGGCGGCCCGATCATCTCCGCTCTCCCGCAACGCCAACAGAGAATCGGATCGATGCCCATCGAGACGCCGGGTTCTTGGAGGTGTCCAGTTGTCGGCGGTGCCGCGGCGGCGTCCTCGGCGCCCACCGCGGACGGTCCGGCGTAGCCTTCCCCGAACCAGGCGTTGCGCGACATGCGGATCAGCTCCGCCGGGAACCTGCGAACGCCACCGCGCTGGCCTCGGACCGCGGCGATGCGGCTGTCGGCATCCTCCGCCCGGGAATACCAGATGGTGGCGGAACGGTCGCGGTGATGGCGGCACCGCTGCGCAACGGCGGCGCGACGGGCATGGCGGCGAGCCCCTCACCGCCGTCTTCATGTCGGACCCGGCACAATCACCGCGCCTCGATACCGGGGCGCCGGTGCGGCAGTTTGGCATGACGCTGGCCGGAGCACGGATCGCGACAGCGCTCGCCGGGGGGTGAATCGCTGAAAGAGGCAGCCTTCGCCGCCGATCACCGGAACGGCAGTTGCCCGCGCCAATTCCATTGCCATCGTCGCGTGACGTAGCGCAGCCGGGCACACATTCCCTTGGCCCGCGGTCCGGCCGCATGCGGTTTTCTTCTGCCGGTGGTTCGCGGCATAACCGATCCGCCTGGTGGGGCAAACGTTCGCGGTGCCGGCATGGTCTGCCCATGGCGGGCGGCCGCGCTCCCATTGATCGGGATCAAGGCGGGCGTGGACCGGGTTGGCCAAAGAGGGATGTCACCCGAGCCGGTTCGCTTGCCGCACGACGGCATCGACCGACGCTGCGGAGCAGCCTGAGCCATGTCGAAGAAAGCCCGCCTGATTGCCGCGATTCTGCTGCTGCTGGTCCTGGCCGGGGGCGGGTGGCTCTACGCGCGGCAGGCGGCGATGCGGGGTGGTCCGGCGCTCACCTTCTATGGCGACGTCGATATCCGCGAGGTTCAGCCGACATTCAACGCGAGCGGTCACATCGCCTCGATGCCGGTGCAGGAAGGAGCCGTCGTGCATCGCGGCGAACTGCTCGCCAGGCTCGACGACACCCGCTACGCCGCCTCGCTCGCCCAGGCCAAGGCAACGGCACAGAACCTCAAGGCGGCCCTGGACAAGCTGCTCGCGGGGTCCCGGCCGGAGGAGATCGCGCAGGCGAAGGCGACGATGGATGCGCTTCGCATCACCTACCGCAACGACGAGGTCAGGTATCGCCGCTACGCCGCGCTCGCCGTCACGCATGCGGCGACGTTGCAACAACGTGATGATGCCCGGGCGGCGTTCGAGGCGGCCGGCCAGCAATACGCGGCCGCGCAGCAGGCGTACATCCTGGCGCTGAAAGGGCCGCGGCAGGAGGATATCGACGCTGCCCGAGCGGCCTATGCGGCCGCAACCGCCGCGGTGGCGCTGGCGCAGCGGGCATATGACGACACCAGCCTCCATGCCCCCGCTGACGGGGTCATCGAGGACCGGATCCTCGAGCCCGGCGATATGGCCTCCCCGTCGGTGCCTGTCTTCACCATGGCATTGACCAGCCCGCTCTGGGTGCGCGCCTATGTGCCCGAGAGCGAGCTTGGCCGCATCCGTTACGGCATGGCAGCGACGGTGACGACGGACAGCGAGCCCGGAACGGTCTATCACGGCTGGGTCGGCTATCTCTCGCCGACCGCCGAGTTCACGCCGAAGACGGTGGAAACGCCGGGGTTGCGCACGGCGCTGGTCTACCAGATGCGCGTCTATGTCTGCGATCCGCGCGACCAGCTGCGGCTGGGCATGCCGGCGACGGTGCACATTGATCCGCAGCAGGCGCCACCGCCAGCGCGCCCGGGGTGCGGGGGCGGCCATGCCGGCGGCGGCTGATCCGGTGCCGGCGCTGCGCTGTGCCGGTCTGCGCCGCCGCTTTCGCATCGGCAGGCGCGTGGTCGTGGCGCTGGACGACATCGATGTCAGCGTCGCACGCGGCGGCATCACCGGATTGATCGGGGCGGACGGCGCGGGCAAGACGACGCTGATGCGGCTGGCCGCCGGGCTGCTGCAGCCGGATGCCGGGCGGATCGAGGTGCTGGGCATCGACGTGGCGCGCGAGCCGCTGAAGGTGCAGACGCGCGTCGGTTACATGCCGCAGCATTTCGGCCTCTACGAGGACCTGTCGGTCAGGGAGAACCTGGATCTTTACGCCGATCTGCAGGGTGTTTTGCCAGCGCAACGACCGGCGCGCTACGCCGAGCTGCTGCATATGACCGGACTCGGCCCGTTCACCGCGCGGATGGCCGGCCGGCTTTCGGGAGGGATGAAGCAGAAGCTCGGCCTTGCCTGCACGCTGCTGCAGCCGCCCGAGCTGCTCCTGCTTGACGAGCCGACCGTGGGCGTCGATCCGGTGTCGCGGCGCGAGTTGTGGCAGATCATCGATCACCTGACGCGCAACCTCGACGCCACCGTGCTGTTCAGCACCGCCTATCTCGACGAGGCCGAGCGCTGCGACACGGTGCTGGTGTTGCATGAGGGCCGCCTGCTTGCCAGCGGGCCGCCGCGCGAGATCGCAGCGGGGATGGACGGGCGCAGTTTCCGCGCCACCGCCGCTCTCGGGCGACGGCAACTGCAGGCGCGGCTTGCGGGCCTGCCCTGGGTGGTCGATGCGGTGATTCAGGGTGGCGGCGTGCGGGTGGTGACGCAGGCGGGCGCATCGCCCGATCCCGCGACGATGCGCCCGGCCGCAGCGGATGTTCGCTTCGTGCCCGTGCCGCCGCGGTTCGAGGACGGACTCGTTGCGCGTCTGCGCGCCGAGTCGGGTCGCGACGCGGCGGCGCCTGGTGGCATGGCGGCGGGCGATGCGGGGGTCGTTGCATCCCCGCCGGGCGCGGACGACGATATCATCGTCGTCGAGCACCTGACGCGCCGGTTCGGCCTCTTCGCGGCGGTGGACGACATCAGCTTCCGCGTTCGCCGCGGCGAGATCTTCGGTCTGCTGGGCGCCAATGGCGCCGGCAAGTCGACCACGTTCCGCATGCTGTGCGGCCTGCTGCCACCGAGTTCCGGCCGTCTGCGTGTCGCGGGCTTCGACCTGCGCAATGCGGCCGCTCCCGCGCGCGGGCGGATCGGCTACATGGCGCAGAAATTCTCGCTCTACGGCGACCTGTCGGTGGCGCAGAACCTGCGCTTCTTCGCCAGCGCCTACCGCCTGCACGGGGCTCGCCGGACCGCGCGCATGGCCTGGGCAATCCGGGAGTTCGACCTGGCGGCCATGCTCGAGGCGACGGCGCGCGACCTGCCGCTCGGCTTCAAGCAGCGCCTGGCGCTCGCCTGCGCGCTGATGCACGAGCCGGACATCCTGTTCCTCGACGAGCCGACGTCGGGAGTCGACCCGCTGGCGCGGCGGGAGTTCTGGCGCCGCATCAACGCGCTCGCCGAGGCAGGCGTCACGGTGCTGGTCACGACGCATTTCATGGAGGAAGCCGAGTACTGCGACCGGCTCGTGATCATGGCGCAGGGCCGCGTGCTGGCCGCCGGCGAGCCGGAGGCGATCAAGGCCGCCGCGCGCGGCGCGAACCGGCCCGACCCCACCATGGAAGATGCTTTCATCGCGGTGATCGAGGCCGCCGACAAGCGGACGCTCGCGGCATGAACCCGGTCGCGCTCAGGCGCCTGCGCGGGCTGCTGCGCAAGGAATTCCTTCAGATCTGGCGCGATCCATCGGCACTGGCGATCGCGTTTCTGCTCCCCGCGGTGCTGCTGCTGATCTTCGGCTACGGGGTTTCGTTGGATGCACGTAACGTGCCGCTGGCGCTGGTGACGCAGCGTCCCGGCGCGCTGGCCGCAAGCTTCACGGCGGCTTTCTCCCATTCGCCCTATTTCCGGCCACGGCCGTTCCTGACGATCCAGGAGGCCGAGCGCGCGATGCGTGCGCACGAGGTGCAGGGCATTGTCTGGCTGCCGAGCGACTTTGCGCGCCGCGCGCAAGCCGGCGGCGATGCGCCGATCGGGGTGATCGTGAATGGTGTCGACGCCAACGACGCCCGCATCGTCGAGGGGTATGTGCAACAGGTCTGGGCGACCTGGCTGACGGCGCGGGCGCGGCGGCGGGGCGAGGCCGCGCCGACGCCGCTCTCGGTTCAGCCTCGGGTGCGGTTCAACCCGGCGGTGAGCAGCCGCGACTACCTGGTGCCAGGGTTGATCGCGGTGATCATGACGCTGACCGGTGCGCTGCTGACGGCGCTGGTGATCGCGCGGGAGTGGGAACGCGGCACGATGGAAGCGCTGATGGTCACCCGCGTGACGATGCGCGAGATCCTGCTTGCCAAGCTGATCCCCTATTTCCTGCTCGGCATGGGGGGCATGGCGGCGTCGGTCGCGATCGCCGTGCTGCTGTTCGGGGTGCCGCTGGCGGGGTCGTGGTGGGTGCTGGCCGGCGCCTCGGCGCTGTTCATGCTGGCCGCCCTCGGCATGGGGCTGCTGATCTCCGGCTTTGCGCGCAGCCAGTTCGTCGCCGGGCAGATCGCCCTGATCGTGACGTTTCTGCCGGCCTTCCTTCTTTCCGGCTTCGTCTTTGACATCGGCAGCATGCCGCGCGCGGTGCAGTGGATCACGCATGTTGTCGCGGCGCGCTATTTCGTTGCCATCCTGCAATCGGTGTTTCTCGCCGGGAATGTCTGGCCGGTCATCCTGCCCAACGCGCTGGCGCTGGCGGTGATAGCGGCGATCTTCCTGGGCCTCGCGCGCACCGTGTTCCGCCGGCGCCTGGACTGACGGCGATGTGGCGGCAGGTTCTGGCGCTGGTGATCAAGGAACTGCTCGCGGTGCTGCGCGATCCGAAGAGCCGCATGGTGCTGATCGGCCCGCCGCTGATCCAGCTCGTGGTGTTCGGCTATGCGGCCACCTTCGACCTCAACCACGTGCCGATGGCGGTCTACAACCAGGATTCCAGCCAGGCATCGCGCGAGCTGGTGGCGCATTTTGCCGGCTCGCCGACGTTTCGGGTGGTGGCGATGCTGCGCAGCGGGCGGCACATCGACACGCTGATCGACTCGCGGCAGGCGCAGCTCGTGCTGGTGATCGACCGGCGCTTCACGCGCGATCTGCTGACCCGTCGACCGGCCCCGGTGCAGGCCATCGTCGATGGGCGGAACTCCAACACGGCGCTGCTGATAGAGGGTTATGCCAATACCATCCTGACGGATTTCGCCCTGCGCTGGGGGCGGGCGCATGGTGGGCCGGCGCCGCCGGCGGTGCTCGACACGCGTGCGCTCTACAATCCCACGCTCAGTTCGCGCTGGTTCATCGTGCCGGGCATCGTGGCGCTGCTGACGCAGGTGGTCACCCTGCTGGTGGTCGGCCTGTCGGTCGCGCGCGAGCGCGAGACCGGAACGTTCGACCAGTTGCTGGTCACACCGATGCGTCCGGTGGACATCCTGCTCGGCAAGGGGCTGCCCGGCCTGCTGATCGGTGTGCTCGAGGCCTCGGCGATCATCGCCGCCGCGGTGTGGTGGTTCGATGTGCCGCTGCGCGGCGGGTTGCTGGCGCTCTATTTCGGGCTGCTGCTGTTCGTGATCGCGGTGACGGGGATCGGGTTGATGATCTCCTCGCTGGTCTCGACACAGCAGCAGGCGCTGCTCGGGGCGTTCCTGTTCATGGTGCCGTCGGTCATCCTTTCCGGCTTTGCCACGCCGATCGCCAACATGCCGGCCTGGGTGCAGGACCTGACGCTGGTCAACCCGATGCGCTATTTCCTGGTGATCGTGCGCGCGGTGTTCCTCGAGGGCGCGGGCGTGGCGGCACTCGTTTCGCAAGAGTGGCCAATGGCGGCGATCGGCGCGGTCAGCCTGGTGGCGGCGACGTGGCTGTTCCGCCGGCGCGCGATCTGACCGCGGCCGGGCCGGGCGCGCGAGGCAACGGCGAAAGGCGCCCGGCCGGGCGCGTCAGCGATGGCCCGCGCGCAGCGCCTGGTCGAGATCGGCGTAGAGATCGCCGGCATCCTCGATTCCGGTCGATAGCCGCAGCAGGTCCGCGGGGCAGGGCGTGCCGGCGCCTTCGATCGAGGCGCGGTGCTCGATGAGGCTCTCG
The DNA here is from genome assembly GCA_021784255.1 of Pseudomonadota bacterium. Lineage (GTDB taxonomy): Bacteria > Pseudomonadota > Alphaproteobacteria > Acetobacterales > Acetobacteraceae > JAJXXT01. The sequence goes on from JAJXSZ010000152.1 coordinate 6,306, forward strand.
ACGCCGCCGAGCGAGGTCGCGCGCTTGTACAGCTCGACATGCGCGGCAGTGCGCACCGCCGCCGCCTCGCCGCCGACCACCTGGATCGAGAGCATGTAGCCGAAGCCGCCCTCCATCTGCTGGCGGGCGACGTCGTGGCCCGGGTGCTGCGGCAGGCCGGGATAGAGGACGCGCGCGACCAGCGGATGCGCGGCGAGCCGCTCGGCCAGCGCCAGCGCCGAGCCGGATTGCCGCTCCTGGCGCAGATGCAGCGTGCGCATGCCGCGCAGCAGCAGGAATGCCTCGAAGGGGCCGAGAATGCCGCCCTGGCCCTTGCGGATCGTTTTGATCTGGTTCCAGAACGCGTCGTCCGCGCGGGCCGCGAGCGCGCCGGCGATGACATCGGAGTGGCCGTTGAGCACCTTCGTCGCCGCGTGCATCACGATGTCGGCGCCGAGGGTCAGCGGGCGCGTGTGCACCGGCGAGGCGCAGGTCGAATCGACCGCGAGCCGTGCCCCCGCCGCGTGCGCGATCTCGGCGGCGGCGGCGATATCGGTGATGGTCCAGAGCGGGTTGGACGGCGTCTCCAGCCAGACGAGCCTGGTCATGCCCGGCTTCACGGCGGCCTGCAGCGCGGTGAGGTCGTCGGTCTCGACGAAATCGACCGCGAGCCCCCAGCGTGTCGCCTCCGTCAGCAGCCAGGAGCGCAGCGCCCAGTACATCACCTTGGGGGCGACGATGTGGTCGCCAGGGGAGAGTGCCTGGAAGACAGCGGTCGCCGCCGCCATGCCGGAGGCGAACAGCAGCGCGCCGGCCTCGGCCTGCTCCAGCATCGCCAGCACCGATTCGGCCTCGCGCGTCGTCTCGTTGTCCGGCCGGCCATAGATGAAGCCCGAGGAGTAGGCGTTGTCGGGGTCGCGGATGAAGGTGGTGGAGACATGGATGGGCGGCACCACCGCGCGGGTCAGCGGATCGATCTTGCCCATCGCCTGGGCGGCGAGCGAGCGAGGGTGGAGGTGGCGTCCCGTCTTGGCGTGCTGGGTCATGGCTGGATCCGGACTTCTACTATAGTAGACATTCATCTCACCGACGATCGCCCGGCGTCAAGGCCGACGCGAGATCCGGGATTTGCAGCCGCTCGGCCGGGCGATTGGCGCGGGCGGCGCGAAGAAGTCCG
>JAJXSZ010000153.1 GCA_021784255.1 Pseudomonadota bacterium
TGGAGCCGCCGAGGCGGACGGACTGGATGGAGCGGGCGAGGGTGCCCGCGCCGCCGACTTCGACGACCGCATCGACGCCCCGTCCCTGCGTCGCCGCGAGCACGGCGTCCTGCCAGTCGGGCGTCGTGCGGTAATTGATCGTGGTCTCGGCGCCCATCGAGCGCAGGCGGGCGAGCTTCGTCTCCGCGGCGGAAGTGGCGATGACCCGCGCACCCATCATGCGGGCGAATTGCAGTGCGAAGATGGAGACGCCGCCCGAGCCCAGAACCAGCACGGTCTCGCCGGGCCGCAGGCAAGCGTGGCCGACCAGGGCGTGCCAGGCGGTGACGGCCGCGCAGGGCAGGCAGGCCGCCTCGGCGTAGGAGAGATGGTCCGGGATCGCAACGAGCCCCGCCTCGTCGAGCACCACTTCGTCGGCGAGCATGCCGTCGATGGCGCCGCCGAGGGCGGAGGCGGCGGCCTGCGGCGTGATCTCGCCGGCGATCCAGCGCTGCATGAAGATCGCGCCGACGCGCGCGCCGGGGCGCCAGCGCGTCACCTCGGTGCCGACCTCGAGCACCTCGCCCGCACCGTCGGAGAGCGGAACGAGGTTGGCGCGCACGCCGCCACGCCCATAGGCGCCGCGGACGACGGAAAGGTCGCGGTAGTTGAGCGAGCAGGCGCGCACGCCGACGCGCACCTGGCGCGGGCCGAGCACCGGGCGCGCTGCCTCGGTGAGGGTGAGCCGCTGGACGCCGCCCGGTTCGGGCAGCGTCCAGCGGCGGATCGCGGACACGCTAGCGGACCGCCGAGAAATCGGTCGGGGCGAGGAGCTGGGTGACGATGTTGGCGACGATCTGGCCGTTGGCCTCGGTCTTGGCGCGGGTCTCGATCCAGACCGCGTCGGACTGGAAGGCGGCCCATTTCTTCTCGCGCTCGGCCAGACTCTCCCAGGCCAGGAAATAGGTCAGCTCCTGGTTACTCTCGCCGATCAGGGTGGTGAAGAAGCCGGCCTGGCGGATGCCGTGCTGGTCCCAGATGCGCAGCGTGTGCTCGCGAAAGCGGGCGAGCAGGTCGGGCAGGCGGCCGGGCACGCAACGATAGACGCGCATCTCGATGATCATGGGTTTCCTCCTTCTGCGGGAGGCGTATCGTGGCGCGTCGCAGGGCGCGGGGGAAGATGCACGTTGTCGTGATCGGAGCCGGAATCGTAGGGGCGGTGACGGCGGTGGAGCTGCTGCGCGACGGGCACGAGGTGACGATCCTCGACCCGGGCGAGGCGGGGGGCGAGCAGGCGGCGAGCTACGGCAATGGCGGCTGGCTGAGCCCGTCCTCGGTGATCCCGGTGACGCAGCCGGGCGTCCGGGCGAAGGTGCCGGGCTGGCTGATGGACCCGCTGGGGCCGCTGACCATCCGCTGGAGCTACCTGCCGCGCGCGCTGCCCTGGCTGCGGCGCTTCTCGGCGGCGGGGCGCGACTGGAAGCGGGTGCGGCGCATCGCCGCGGCGATGCGCCCCCTGGTCGCCGATTGCCCCGAGCGGCACCTGGCGCTGGCCGAGGAGGCGGGGGTGGCGCCGCTCGTGCGCCGCACCGGGCTGATGTACGTCTTCCCGCGCCGGGCCGATTTCGAGGCCGAGGCGGAAACCTGGAAGATCCGCGCCGAGCAGGGCGTGCGGTGGCTGGAGCTCGACGCCGGCGAGCTGCATCAGCGCGTTCCGGAGTTGGACCGGCGCTACGGCTTCGGCGTGCTGGTGGAGGAGGGCGCCTATTGCGCCGACCCCGGCGCCTATGTCGCGGCCCTGGTGGCGCTCGCCGAGCAGCGGGGCGCGGTACGGCTGCGGCGCCGGGCGACGGGGTTTGCGCGGATCGGGCGCAAGCTGCGCGGGGTCGAGACCGATGGCGAGCCGATCGCCTGCGACGCGGCGGTGATCGCGGCGGGCGCGCGGTCCAAGGCGCTGGCGCGCGCGGTGGGCAGCCGGGTGCCGCTGGAGACCGAACGCGGCTACCACGTGGCGATCCTCGATCCCGAGAGCGGGCCGCGCATTCCGGTGATGCCGAGCGACGGCAAGATGGTGGCGACGCCGATCGCCGGGGCGCTGCGCGTCGCCGGGCAGGTGGAGATCGCTGGGCTCGCGGCGGCGCCGAACTGGAAGCGCGCCGAGGTGCTGCGGCAGGTGGCGCTGCGCACCTTTCCCGGCCTGCCGCGCGAGCTGCCGGCGGCGCGGGTGAAGACCTGGATGGGGCATCGGCCGTCGATGCCCGACAGCCTGCCCTGCATCGGCCCGGCGCGGGACTGCCCGAGCGTCGTGCTGGCGTTCGGGCACGGGCATATCGGGCTCGCCGCCGGCGCGCTGACCGGGCGACTGGTGGCGGATATCGTTTCTGGAACGAAACCGGTGATCGACCCCGCGCCCTATTCGCCGGCGCGGTTCAAGCGAAGGCGCGCGGCCTGAGGCCGGCGTGAAACCAGGTGATCATCGAGTAGATGTCGAACACCGGCAGGCCGAGGGCGTCGCCCAGCGCCGCGGCGTAGGGCGGCATGTTGGTGCATTCGAGGACGATGGCGCCGATATCCGCATTGGCGCGCACCAGGGCGCGGCCGGCCGCGACGATGTCGGCCTCGGCGGCGTCGATGTCCATGTCGGTCTGCTCGGCCTTGATCAGGACGCGGAAGAACTCGCGGCCGTTCTCGGTGCCCTCGACCGGGGTGTCGAGCGGCACGTTCGCGGCGGCGAGATGGGCTGGCGTGAGGGTTGATTTGCTGACGGTGAGGACGCCGACGCGCTGGCGCGGTGGCAGCGTCGCCTGCACCCAGGGGACCTGCATCAGCGAGGAGGTGGCGACCGGCACGCCGACCGAAGCGGCCAGCTCGCGCTGGTAGATCGACAGGAAGCCGCAGTTGGTGGTGATCGCCTCGGCGCCCTGCGCGACGAGGTCGCGCGCGGCGGCGACGAAAGCATCGAGCAAGCCAGCGGCACCGTCGAGCACGACGCGCTCCGGCGAGGCGCCGCGCACGACGCGGTAGAGGACGGGGAACGGCCAGGTGGTGGCGTTGCCCATGTCGCCGGGGATGCGCGGGAAGCGTGCCTCGAGCATGAGGATGCCAAGCGGCGCGCCATAGACGGCCTTGCCGCCGGCGGCGATGCCCCGGGCCCGCGCGATGCCCCCGACCGCTGCGATGCCGCTCTCTGGCGCGAAGTCCCGTCGTTTGCCGGCGTTGGCCATGCGTGGTCCTCCGGTTGGCGAATGCGTGTCGACACGGCATGGTGGCGCGAACTCGGAACGGGAGGAAGACGATGGCGAAGCCTTTGTTCACGCGCGCGGACCTCGAGGCGTTGCGGCAATGGGACACGCCCACGATCTGCAACGGGCTCGAGATCGTGGCGCCGGAGCGGCGCGCGATGGGGTTCACCACGGCACCGATGGTCTGTTTCGACCGCAAGCTGCCGCCGATCGTGGGCCTGGCGCGGACCGGACTGATCCGCTCCAAGGAGAAGCCGCGCGGGCCGATCCCGGCGCGCGAGGACTGGTATGCCTATGTCGAGGCGGCGGCGATGCCGACCATCGCGGTGATCCAGGACCTCGACGACCAGCCGGGGTTCGGCGCGTTCTGGGGCGAGGTGCAGAGCACCGTGCACAAGGCGCTTGGGGTCGCCGGCTGCGTCACCGATGGCAGCTTCCGCGACCTCGACATGTGGGCGCCGGGCTTTCAGATCATCGGCCGCGCGGTGGCGCCGAGCCATGCGCATGTGCACATGGTGCAGATGATGTGCGAGGTGAACGTGATGGGCATGCACGCCCACCACGACGACGTGATCCACGCCGATTATCACGGTGCGGTGGTGATCCCCGCGGACTGCGTGACCCGGCTGCCGGCAGCGATCGACCTGGTGTCGCGGCGCGAGAAGGTGATCCTCGACATGGCGAGGGCCAAGGGCTTCAACGCGAAGAAGATGGCCGCGGCGTTGAAACAGTCCGGCGAGATCCACTGAGCGGCGCGGCCGCTCTGGGAAGGCGCAGGGCGGCACGCGCGCAGCTGGCGGCGACGCTTCGGCTGGCGCTGCCGATCGTGCTCGGCCAGCTCGCGATCGTCGGCCAGAACACGGCGCTGGTCGTGCTCGGCGGGCATCTCGGGCCGGAGGTGCTGGGCGCGGTCGGCGTCGGCACCGGGGTGTGGAGCCTCGGGCTGATGGGGCTGATGGGCATCCAGATGGCGGTCGCGCCCAGTGTCGCGCACCGGCGCGGGGCGGGCGATCTCGCCGGGATCGGGCCGGTCTTTGCCGCCGCGGGCTGGATCGGGGTGCTCGCCGGCTGCCTGCTCGCGGCGCTGCTGTGGTGGTCCGCGCCGCTGCTGATCGCGGGCGCGGGCGTGGCTGGCGGGCTGCGCGGGGGAGCGGTCGGGGTAGCGCGCTCGGCCGCCTTCGCGCTGCCCGCGCTGGGGGTGCTGCTGGCATGCCGCGGCTTGTGGGAAGGCTGCGGCTGGACCCGCCCGACGCTCGCGATCGGCGTGCTGGGGCTGGTGCAACTGGTGCCGGTCGGTTGGGTGCTGATGTATGGCGGCTTCGGGCTGCCGGCGCTGGGCGCGCGCGGCGCGGGGCTGGCGGAGACGGTGGTGACCTGGGTCGATACCGCGGTCGGGGTCGGCATCGTCTGGCTGGCGCGGCGGCGGCTCGGTGCCGGCGGCAGGCTCTGGCCGCGCGGCGCCGAGGTGGCGGAACTGCTGCACCTGGGCATCCCGATGGCCGGCTCGGTGCTGCTGGAGGTCGGGCTGTTCAGCGCCTCGGGGCTGCTGGCGGCGCGGTTCGGCGCGGTCGCGGCGGGCGCATACCAGGTGGTGCTGAACCTCGGCTCGATCAGCTTCATGGTGCCGCTCGGCCTCGGCATCGCGACGACGGTGCGGGTCGGCCAGGCCATGGGCGCGCGCGACCGCGACGGTGCGCGGCGGGCGGCACTGGCTGGGATGGGGTTGGCGCTGACGAGCCAGGCGCTGGCGGCGTGCCTGATGCTGACGGTGCCGCGGCTCCTGGCCGGGCTCTACACGGTGGATGCGGGCGTGGTCGCGACCTCCGTCGTGCTGCTGCGCCTGGCGGCGATCTTCCAGCTTTCCGACGGGCTGCAGGTGACCTCGATCGGTGCGCTGCGCGGCCTGCGCGACGCGCGCGTGCCGGTGGCGATCACCGGGTTCAGCTACTGGTGCGTCGGCCTGCCGCTCGGCTACGTGCTGGCCTTTCCGCTCGGCGTCGGGCTCTCGGGGTTGTGGATCGGCATCATCGCCGGGCTCACGGTGGCGGCGGCACTGCTCTCGACGCGGTTCTTCCGCCTGCTGCGCGAGGCGCGCTGAGCCGGCTGGCGTTCGCTTGACCGGGCAGGCGCCCTGGCCGACAGTCGGCGCGCGCAACGGAGCCCTGGGATCACGTGACAGCGCTGCTGGAGATCGAGGAACTGCGGACGGTGTTTCGCGGCCGCGGCGGGGCGGTCGCGGCGGTGGACGGCGTGTCGCTGTCGGTCGCGCGCGGGCGTACGCTCGGGATCGTGGGCGAGAGCGGCTGCGGCAAATCGATCCTGTCGCTGTCGGTGATGCGGCTGGTGCCGCAGCCGGGGATCGTCGCTGCGGGGCGGGTCAGGCTCGACGGACGCGACCTGCTGACGCTGCCGGACGCACAGATGCGCCAGCTGCGCGGGCGGCGGATCGCGATGATCTTCCAGGAGCCGATGACCAGCCTCAACCCGGTGTTCACCATCGGCTCGCAGATCATCGAGGCGATGCGCGCGCACGAGAAGGGCACCTCGCACGACGCGCTGCGCCGGCGCGCGATCGCGGCGCTGGACAAGGTGCGCATCCCCGCCGCCGAACGCCGCCTCGACGAGTATCCGCACCAGATGTCGGGCGGTATGCGCCAGCGGGTGATGATCGCGATGGCGCTCGCCTGCTCGCCCGACGTGCTGATCGCCGACGAGCCGACGACGGCGCTGGACGTGACGGTGCAGGCGCAGATCCTCGACCTGCTGCGCGACCTGCAGGCGCAGACCGGGATGGCGATCATTCTGATCACGCACGATCTTGGTGTCGTTGCCGAAATGGCCGACGAGGTCGCCGTGATGTATGCCGGGCGCGTGGTCGAGAAAGCGCCGACGGCCTCGATCTTCGACGATCCGCAGCATCCCTACACGCTGGGGCTGCTCGGCAGCATCCCGCGCGTCGAGGAGACGCGCGAGCGGCTGCTCGCGATCGAGGGCACGGTGCCGCCGCCGTTCGACCTGCCGCGGGGGTGCCGCTTCCATCCGCGCTGCGTCTTCGCGACCGGGCCGTGCCAGGCGGAGGTGCCGTCGTTGCGGCCGATGGCGGAGGGGCACGAGGCGGCGTGCATCAATGCGCCCGTCGAAACGATGGTGCCGGCGTGAGGCTGTCGCCGTGACCGCACCGCTGCTCGAGGTCGAGGGCCTCGCCAAGCATTACGAGGTCAAGCACGGGCTGGTGTTCGGCCGGCGCGTCGGCGCGGTGCGGGCGGTCGACGGGGTTTCCTTCGCGCTCGCGCATGGCGAGACGCTGGCGCTGGTCGGCGAGAGCGGCTGCGGCAAGTCGACGACGGCGCGGCTGGTGCTGCGGCTGATCGAGCCGACCGCCGGGACGGTTCGTTTCGAGGGCGCCGACATCACCCGGATGAGGGGCGAGGCGCTGCGGCGGCTGCGCCGGCGGATGCAGATCGTCTTCCAGGACCCGTTCGCGAGCCTCAATCCGCGCATGACCGTGGGCCAGATCCTCGAGGAGCCGCTGCTGGTGCACGGCATCGGCGATCGCGCGTCGCGCCGCGCACGGGTGAACGAACTGCTCGGGCTGGTGGGGCTCGCCTCCTACCATGTGCAGCGCTACCCGCATGAATTCTCGGGCGGACAGCGCCAGCGCATCGGCATCGCCCGCGCGCTGGCGGTCGAGCCGGCGCTGGTTGTGTGTGACGAGCCGGTCTCGGCGCTGGACGTTTCGATTCAGGCACAGGTGGTGAACCTGCTCAAAGACCTGCAGGCGCGACTTGGCCTCTCCTACCTGTTCATCGCCCACGATCTCGCGGTGGTGAAGCACATGGCCGACCGGGTCGCGGTGATGTATCTCGGGCGGATCGTCGAGGTGGCGCCGAAGGACGCGCTGTTCGCCAACCCGCGCCATCCCTACACGCGCACGCTGCTAGCCGCGATTCCGCGGCCCGATCCGCATCGCGACGCGGCGCGCCAGATCCCGGGCGGCGACGTGCCGAGCCCGATGCACCCGCCGCCGGGCTGCCATTTCCACACCCGCTGCCCCTTCGCCGACGCGCGCTGCAAGGCGGAGGCGCCGGCGCTGCGCGCGCTCGCCGCCTCGCACGAGGTGGCGTGCCATCATGCCGCGACGCTGCCCGCGGCGCCGGCGGCGGCGGGGGCGGCGGCGATGAGCGCGGCGGCGGCGCGGCGGCTTGAGCTCTATGCCGCGCGG